>NZ_JBFOCT010000030.1:0-14351 GCF_040907925.1 Aeromonas sp. s12
TGCATATTCCGGCCGATCATGAACACCAATTCCGATTCAACGTGAACACCATTTCCGGACCAATGTGAACGCTCATTCCGGTTCAACCTGAACACTTCGCCCCTCCTTTCCGGAAACAGTGTTCAACATCCCGGAATCACTGTTCACATTCACCGGAATCATCCTTAACGCATTGATTTAAAAACCTTTGATACGCTCTCCCTTTTGCCAGGGAAGAGCCTATGTCTGCCAAGAGGATTGCAATGCGTAAAATTCGTGAAGTGCTGCGACTGCGGCTGGAAGCTGACCTCTCTGTTCGCCAAATCAGTATCTGTACCAAGGTCAGTGTCGGCTCCATCCAGAAACTCCTCAAAAGTGCCCAGGCGCTCGGCCTTACCTGGCCCTTACCTACCGAGCTTGATGATGGCCGACTGGCTGCCCTGTTCTATCCGCAGGCCGATACCACCATCTCGGCCCGCCATGTTGTGCCGGATTGGCCCTCTGTCCATCAGGAGCTCAAGCGCAAGGGGGTCTCCAAACAGCTGCTCTGGGAGGAGTACACCCAGCGCTATCCCAATAGCTGTTACAGCTACTCCCAGTTCTGTGACCGTTACAAGTCCTGGTGTCAGTTGCAAAAGCGCTCCATGCGCCAGATCCACAAGGCGGGGGAAAAGCTCTTTATCGACTACTGCGGGCCCACGGTGCCCATCGTGTCGCCGACTACGGGTGAGGTCCGTCAGGCACAAGTCTTTGTCGCCGTGCTCGGTGCGTCCAACTACACCTTTGCCGAGGCCACCTGGTCCCAGTCACTGCCGGACTGGCTGCAAAGCCATGTCCGTGCCTTTGAGTTTTTCGGCGGGACACCGGTACTGCTGATCCCCGACAACCTCAAGAGCGGTGTCAGCAAGGCTTGCCGATACGATCCCGAGCTCAACCCCAGCTACCAGCAGTTGGCCGAGCACTATCAGGTGGCGGTGATGCCAGCTCGCCCTTACAAGCCTAAGGACAAAGCCAAGGCCGAGGTGGGTGTGCAGATCGTCGAGCGCTGGATCCTGGCTCGTCTACGCCATCAGACCTTCTTCTCGCTTGCCGAGCTAAACCAGTGCATCCGGGCTTTGTTGAATGAGCTCAACGAGCGCCCGTTCAAGCAGCTGCCCGGTAACCGACGCGAGGCGTTTGAGCAGTTGGACCGCCCGGCACTGGGGTCACTACCGGTGCATCCCTATCGCTATGTCGCCATCAAAACGGTCAAGGTCAACATCGACTATCACGTCAGTTATGAGCAGCACCATTACTCGGTGCCGCACCAGTATGTGGGTCAGCAACTGGAGCTCCATGCGGGCGATACCCTGCTTCAGGTCTATCACCAGCAACAGCTGGTCGCGAGCCATCCGCGTAAAACCATCCCGGGGATGAGCACACTCCCTGAGCACATGCCGGAACGTCACAGCAAGCAGCAACGCTGGACGCCAGGGCGTCTTAAGCAGTGGGCTGCCGACATCGGACCGGGCACCTTGTGCTGGGTTAGCGAACGGCTGGCAGAGAAAGCCCATGCCGAGCAGGCATACCGACTCTGCCTGGGACTGCTGAGTCTTAGCCGGGAGTATCCGCCATCACGAGTCGAAGGCTGTTGCCAGCTGGCCAACCGGGAAGGACTGGTGCGGCTCAAGCAGCTCAAGTCGGTGCTGACCAGTGGCCGCGACCAACTGCCCGCAAGTCCGCTCAGTTATCCAGAACTGCCGCAAGAGCACGAGAACATCCGCGGCCCCCAGAGCTTCCACTAACGAGGAAAAAACCCATGACCCAACAAACGCTGACCCGCTTGAGACACCTGAAACTGACTGGCATGGCGGATGCCGTGCAACAACAACTGGAACAGGCAAGTACCTACGAAGGGCTGCCCTTCATCGAGCGGCTAAGCCTGCTGGTCGAACACGAACAACTGAGCCGGGAGCAGCGTAAACAAGCTCGGCTGGTCAAGCAGGCGAGGCTCAAACTCCAGGCCACGGTGCAAGAGGTGGACTACCAGTCTGCACGCAACCTGGAGCGGTCACAGGTGGCAAACCTGGCCCAAGGAGAGTGGCTGCGCCGGGGCCAGAACCTGCTCATTACCGGCCCCTGTGGCTGCGGAAAAACCTACCTAGCCTGTGCGCTGGGCTACCAAGCCTGTCAGCAGGGGCACAGCACTCGTTACTACCGGCTGCCGCGTCTGCTACTTGAGCTGAGCCAGGCCAAGGTAGATGGCAGTTACGCCAGACTGCTGGGTCAACTGGCAAGGATAGAGCTGCTGATCCTGGATGACTGGGGACTGGAAGCGGTGAATGCCGAGCAGCGCAACGCCCTGCTGGAGATCATGGATGATCGGTACGGGAAATACTCGACGGTCGTGGTCAGTCAGCTGCCAACGGAAGAGTGGTACGCGAGCTTGGGGGACAACACTCTGGCAGATGCGATCCTGGACCGGCTGATGCACAACGCTCACCGGCTGTCACTGAAGGGAGAATCGATGAGAAAGAGGAGAAGTGAGTTGACCCAATCTGAACACTCGAGTTAGAAACGGGGTGACGTGAGCGCGTTAAGGATCAGGGTGTTCACGTTGGCCGGAATGGCTGTTCAACTTCGCCGGAATACGCACCAGGACCTAATGCAGATGATCGACCGAATCAACCAAGGACGATTAGGAAAAATTCATTTTGGATCTTGTGGGAGAGACAACAGTGATTGGATGATGAAGCGTGAAAAACTCAGTCCCCGCTATACAACCGCATTGGATGAATTACCTATTGCAAAGTGACAACCCCGATTTGCACTCAGCAAGGCGCTCTTGCGCCATCATCAATTCGCAACCGGTGATTCGGTCAACGCCTTTAACATCACGCATTGGTGGTTTAATCTCATGTCCGTTGAGCATTCCAGTTAGCATCCACTGCCGCAGTTGGCCCAATGAGAGCCCCAATTGCCTGGCAGCATCCAGCATTCGCCATGACTGCTTAAATTGCAGATCGTCGGACACAGGGTCAAAGTTTCCAGCCTGCAATTTTAACAAAGCCCGGTGAGCAAGGGTCTCTGCCATTGATCCAAACCGAGCTTCACTATAGGTGACTTTCTGCCCTAAGTAGCTGGCCTGCCACAGACCACGAGATGGTTGCACAGTAACGCTGCCGGAACCAAATGGTTTACTCATTACACACTCTATCCTCTATAAAGGCCCAGTATGAGGCGGGGATTGCCTCAAAATACAACCCGAGTCGCTCAGTATATACATTCCAAATCCTGCATAAAACACACGCTAGTGCATGAAAAATTCTGTGCACCCACTGGGCTTCCACTACTCAAACCTTATTTCAAGGCTTCTAAACCTTCCTTACACGAGTGTGCTTTGCGCTAAATAATGTGTGAGTAAGCAACCATGATTTCCACAAGAAAAGTCCTGCAAATCCATCGTTTCGTCAGTCGTGCCATTGTTCAAACACCCTCGATGACCACCCAGGGTATGGTTCAAATCTTGGACTGGACCATCATGCGCGTGCAGCAAAATAAAATAAGGGAGGAGGCCTATCCCTGTATCTTTGCCAGAGGGGCTGAACTGTTTTATCTGATTAGTTCAATCCGACCGTTTAGGCGATACAACCAGTTAACCGCTTTGTGTGTTGTCGACTGGTGTGTCCGACAACATGGCTTTGGCCTCAAAGATCTGCATCTGGATGAACAGCGGGTCATAACGGAGCGCATAAGACGCGATTACCGGGAACCGGTTTTGCAGGCAAGTGACCATTTTGCTCAGGAGTACCGCTACTGGTTTTTCATGCATAGCGAGCCCATCAGTAAACAAAGTGCCAGGTCTGCTAGTGCAATTACATCCATTAGTCGCAGCTTGTTTGATCTCAACTGGTAACTGCCGCTCCCCTCATTCTTACCTCGATGAGGTGAGCAGAAACTTAGCAATGAGGTGTGACCCCAACCGCCCTGGTTCAGAAACAAATCAATCGGGTGGACTGGTCGTGCCATACCGAAAGGTGGTCGTATGCAACCAATATCTTCCCGAGCACGTAGACATCAGCGCCGTCATAGAGAAAAAAAAGTACAAGCCGCGATAACGGGCCAACACTACCATCCCACAATCCTCTTCTTTACCGGGGCGGGTTTGTCAGCGGAAAGCGGTGTGCCCACGTTTAGAAGTGAAGGTATTTGGCGTAATCATAAGAACTGGCGCTATTCCCACGCTAGTAGCATGAGTACGGATCTGGCTGGCTTCTTGGACTTTCACAACAAACGGCGTCAAACCATGTTAGAAGCCGCCCCCTCACAAGCGCATTATCTGATAGCCCTGCTACAACAGAAATGTACTGTTAGGGTCATAACCCAAAATATTGATGACTTACATGAGAGAGCAGGTAGCCGTGATGTCCTTCATCTGCATGGTTCAATCCAGTTTTTGGTCCCCATCGGTTTCCGTAGCAAAAAATATCGGCTGCCTTGGCATGAGGATGTTGCGGTCGGTGATCGCAGCCCATCCACTGGCTCACAATTGCGTCCAGATATCGTGCTGTTTGGTGAAAAGATTTATGAGTATCAACAAGCTCGTCGCTGGCTCTGCGAGGCTGATACCGTAGTAGTTGTCGGCACCAGTTTGCTTGTTGAGCCTGCGAGCTCTCTGTTACAAAACATCAACCCTGGCGCATGTGTCTACTACATCGATCCCGATCTTGGTTTGTCATCCAGACTACCGTTTCCCGGTGAGTTGATTGTTGATGGGGCCAATCGCGGGATTGCTCACGTATTGGAACTGAACCTGGAAAAAATGGTATGAAATTGTATCTGGACGATGAAAGACAAACTCCGGTAGGGTGGGTTCGCGTATTCTAGCCGGACGAGGTGATTGCATGGCTAGAAACAGAGACGGTGACAGAAATTAGCCTCGATCATGACCTCGGTGATGATGATAGAGGAACCGGCTACGACGTTATTCTCTGGATATAAAATGAGGTAATGACAAATAACTTCATCCCTCCCCAAATTAATATTCATTCAGCAAATGTCTCCGCAAGAATAAAAATGGAACTGGGCATTATTGCCATAAATAGCTTTTTAGGGAATTCAACATGACAAGTCCAGAGCTGTGGCTAAACTCCAGAGATAGTAAATCATGTCACTATGTATAAAGCCCTCTGGAACTTGGGGAAGAATTGATATCTGCAATGAACTTTCAGCAGTTAAAAGCCCCCCCTGAAAAATAAAAAGGCTTCTAAAATCGGCAAGTACGAGTAATGAGATTTTCCTTTTAAAACATAAATGGTAAAAACGCTATCTTGTTGACTTTTATTTAATTCAGAATGACAATCTAACTTCCACTTTGACGATGTAATGGACAATGTATGAGTACGGATATCAATTTCTTGTGTAAAGAGAGTCTGTTTGCGTTCATCCAAAACAAATATGATAACTTAAAGAATGATATGGGGTGGGACCTGCTTTTCTGTAGGTATGAGAATATGCTATCCCCTCAGTATCCTGTCGCATTCTTTGGTATAAATCCAGGTGGTGGACCATGTGATACCAATGCAATTTCAGTAGAGTCAGAATGCGCATATTACAACGAACGATGGAAGGGCTGTAAGAAAGGAAACGCTCCACTACAACAGCAGATGAAACACTTATATACAATGATTGGCGATGAACTGGGTGTATCATACACGCAGCTCATGGATGGCTCTCTGATGACAAACTATATTCCTGCCCGCTCACGAAATTGGCATTCATTAAAAGGAAAGGGTGAGTGGCTTGAACATGCACGTCAAATATGGGATGAGCGTATAAAACAGGTCCACTGTAAACTCTATATCGCGATTTCGAAAATCGTATTTGATGAACTAGATGGCCATTTAACCAAGCATGGTTTCCAGATGGTTGATAAAATCAATGAACAGATTGGCTGGGGGAGAGTCAGATACCAAATTCAGCGTTACGAAAGGGGGGATCAAGTTTCCTTGCTTGTACGCCTCCCTCATTTGTCAACATACAAAATATTTAGTCGTGCAGCATGTCAACCTGCAATAGATAGAATTAAGTCCGAGATTTATAAAGCTATAAAATGACTGTCAATCATAATCAATCGAGGACGACTTGAAATATGACACCGGTTTGAGGCCGGTGTCAGGTTATCACTATATCTGTACAGTCATATCTATCGTTATTTCATTACCGCTGGTAAAAGCCTGGATCAGCCTCTATCAACACGTTTTGCTGGTAACTCGATTTTTCAGAGCCTTATTTATCTGCGACAATATTGTTGCTCTATGATTAAGTGGAAGCATTTTTTCAAAAATGCTTTGTTTATAACCAGAAGCCGCTGTAATCAAGTAAAAACAATCTTTTTCCCCCAAGAAAAGAGAAAACCATTCATTCTTTGTGAAAGGATTTATTTTATGAATTTTAATTAGCGCATTAAAAATATCCTTAAACACGTCAGACAAACGACCTTTCTTTCTCAACTCAATAATATTTTCATATAACGAGTTGTTAGACTCAACAGATTGTATGGGTGACGACAGTGGGATTTGATTGATGATTACACCAATAAATTCACCAACCCTGCAATCTGGAATATACCCATAATGATCTCGATACTTATCATCGTCGCTCTTATTACGTTTGATAACAGGACACCCGCCAATTAGTCCTTTTTTCTGATTATCCATGTAAGCATACTGGACCAGTCGTTGCTGCTCCTGGACCCAAAGCTTTGCATTTTTTGCGTCAGCCTCGGTTAACTCTTTTATAAGGGAAAAATCAGAATTCACATCAACTGTACCTAGGTGAACATTTACAGCCCTATACCTACGAACACATTTACCTGAACTGAGCTCCAGCTCTTCCAGTACACTCACGGTTTTGCTAAATGATACTGTTCTAAGATTTGCATTCAACCTCATGTTAGCCATGCCACACCTCTCATTATTATTGTTATTTTATGTTTTTTTCTTTGGTTTGTTCGTGTGATATGGGATCCCCATACCAATCAGCAATCCATTCATTGTTAGTCAAAATTTCATTTTTTAGTTTGTCTCTGTCTAAGAAAAACATGTTTGGCTTATCAATAGTATCTTTTTCTGAGTTGATATCCTGGACATATCCATCAGGAATCAATGCGTTTGATCCTACATGAACGCTCTCCAGCCCTTTCCTAAAAATTGTAGCCAAAACGCCTTCCAACAGTGCTCGTGCATTTGATATAAAACTATCCGATGGTTCTTCGATTGATAGCAAAACAAAATCCAATCTTAGAAGCCGGAAAAAGAATGACGATGAACCATATGTTTTTTTATCCACAAATGACTGCACTGTTCTTTTAATCTTGGCATATTGTTTTTTAGTGCAACGAATCCATGCAGTAAATAGTATAACCTTAAGCTCGATTAATTGATTTGATTCACCTAATTGCAAATTTAAATCATCTCGCCGAGGTGAATATTCAATGCCCTGGTCGAGCAGCTTAGACCAGGTAGCCCGCAATCTCTTAACCTTAGAGCCTGATATCCATTTCTTACCGTCTATACTATAACAAATACCTTTTGGCTCGTAATTATCTGCTCTCCTCACCCTGACCATTACATTATGCTCACGCAACCCAGTGACAAATTCAGTCATGTTGTTCGGCTGTTTTTTAAAAACCACGTCCATTGCATCCCTGATAATACAAGCGGGATCATGCATAGCATGAAAGCTCCCTCTACCACGGCCATTTTTAATATTTACTATGCTATACTCATGACCGAAATTTTTTTCAGGGCTTTTACAGATCGACAATCCCAATTCCATTTCAATTTTTCGAGCAGCGTCAACTCCACGAGCGTAGTCATTACTATCATCAACTAAGGTTCTGTCTAGTTTTACTCTACATGCCACAACATGTACATGTAGAGACCTTGTATCGCGGTGTATAACAGATGTCCATCGAGTATCGCTACCATATCCCAGTTCAATCATTAGCAGCCTAGCTGCAACTAGACATTGATATGGCGTTAATGATTCATCGGGGCTTAATGATAGTGAATAATGTGCACATAGTTGGTTTCCTGTGCCTGCATACAATGATGCCTGCATATTCAACTCCATGAGTAGTGGCCCGATGTCATAATCAGAGACCTCACCTCTTTCATTCAATGTAATATTTGGTCTATTAATTACACCACCACCGAGATGATAAACCTGTGATGGCATGGATTTTCGTTTCCTACCAATATGTATAGCTCGGTAAATATAAGACAGTCTGTACTGGAAGTTTTGGCCGAACCTGTGTTTTTCAAAATTCATTTCAACTTTACTCCAATCAGAGCTTTTTCAATTCCTATAAACAGAGAATTTATAGATGAGAAAGCCTGCATCACTGGAGAGTTATCACTACTGTCAGTAATAAATTTATAAACGTCACTACCGACCTCAGCTTGTCTAATCAACAAAATGATTTGATTTAAATTCGATGATATATTGTATACCCCCTCGAGCAATCTCACACGATCATCATATGAAAAATCTGGTGAGATATTACTGTCTGGTTCCCTGAGAGCCAAAAACCGAATCAGGCTAGACTTTTTGGGAATGCCATAGGTTTTACTATGCTTAGTTAAAACACGTTGCTCAGCTTCATTAAATGAGATTCGGAGTATTAAGCTGCGTTTTTCGCCAGCTGATTTTTGGGGTCTACCTGAGCGTGGTTTTATGTTCATTGCGTGCACCTTTATAATAATTATTAGTAGTGTTATGCGTTTTATTTTTCAAACCAACCTATTTAATAGACATTAAAACATAGCTGGTTTAGCGTTTTTTCAAAAAATATACAATAAATTTATACGAAGTCACATTCAGAAATGAGCTAAATTATTCGGTGATATTTAATTCTCACTCTAATTATAGTATTGCAAACACTAAATATAATATCAACAATTTTTTGAGCTAAATTATTAATTTAACGACTAACGTTATCAATGGCATTGGCGAAAGTTAATATTTAAAATATGAAATTAACTAGACATACATGGTGAATTTAATTTTCTTCCGTGAAATTAAAACTATGACATAGGCTGATTAAAGTTATATAAAAAGGCATGCCCTCATCCTATGACAGACATACCTTTTCTAGAACTGGTCGAACCAATGATGTCATATAAGCTCAGGGCTATGAGATAAAAGCCTACCAAATGATTGATCATCAACATAACCCGCATGATCATTTCTACGCATATTTTTTATCTGACTCAGCACAGTAAAAAAGCACTCCTCACATAGATGCACCTCATATGCCGTACCATCATGTTTCGAACCATAACCCCATTTTGCAGTCAGGGCTCCAAACTGAGGATTATACAAATTTGGGTTCATATGTGGGGTTGTGCTTTTATGGCATACGTCACACTGAATATCAGCTATAACCTCAACCTCTTTTGTGGTCATTATTTTCATCGAAAACTCGCTATACATGTAGAGTAATGGACGGATAGCATGAAAAAAAATGTCTCATGCCACCCTAAACAAAATTTATTATAGTCGAATGAATAAAAAAGCAGCCTTACGGCTGCTTTCAATACCACTATAATTGTGGATTAGATCAGATAATCCTCTAAGGACTTTCCGCTAGCAACGCCCTCAGCGATGGCTTTCGGCATACGGCCCTGGCCAGTCCAGGTTTTTTCCTGGCCATCTTCGTGATACTTGTACTTTGCGGGACGCGGCGCACGCTTGGCCTTTTCCTTTCCTTCAGCTTTCGACGGAGCTGCACTGCCAACCAGTTCGCTGGGGTCAATCCCTGCGTTTTTCAACATCTCGCTGAACTCTGCCAGCTTACGCAGACGTTCGGCGTTTTCTTCCTGATATCGAAGCTCAGCAGCTTCACGCTCTGCAAACACCTCATCAATTTTTGTCTTAATCTCGATCAGTTGTTCGAATGGTAGTTCACGCAGAGCGGCCCGGAGACTACGAATGTTCAACAGTGTTTTGATAAAATCGTTCATGGATATCACGCCTAAAAAGTTATTTGTTTATCGCCTAGCATTATCACCTAGCTGAAGTTTGGTGCCAATATTTATCATCAAAATAATTGATTTTTATATAGCCACATAGTGAGGTTATGCGTAACCGCTCAACATCGATCTAACTTGAGTTAAGACCCCACAGGTTCCATTAGTTACTGCTAGACTGGTTTATTCATACTGACAGCAGAGATCTTGTGATGACTCAACTCATTCTACTAATCGTTGCCCTCAGTACTCATGGGAGATCCCATGAGATTGCATATGAGGTTTGTGATGAATTTATTGATGATGCAGTTCGGTATTCAGAAATGGACACTATGTATCTAACAACACTGCGCTCACAGGTTATGGCTGCAAAAGATCTAGCTTTTTTTGAAAGGTTGTTTTCGACGACATCAGACAAATTGCTCCGTGCCTATTCTGCCCATAGCATCGAACAGGCTCGTGAAATGGCTTTTCGCGATACACGGCAGTGGGAGCTGTTGTTGCTAGATATCGGCATCAAGATGCATGGACGACCCGCTAGCGAGTTGTGGAGCACGTATTATCTGGCTTGCCGAGAGACACTGCTGTAATACTACCACGATCTAATCATCCCTCGTATGATGCTGTTGTGGCACGACAATCGAGATCCTCTAGGTCTCGAACAGTGCATTTGCGGTGAAATGAAATCAAACTCAGCAGACCAACATCAGTCATTGTCAGCTGACAACGGTCTGTATCAGCAGCTCATCTCGAACCCGTTCCCCGGTAATGTTAGAAATGGGATGAGGTGAGTGCGATAAGGAGCAAGGCGTTTACGTTGGCCAGAATGGCTGTGCCACTTCGCCGGAATACGCACCGAAAGAGATGTTGAACCACAAGGTAGCCCCAAGCAATGACTCTCACTTGAGGCCAACCGTAGTGACACTATGATTTTCCACGGTATTACCGGGAAGTCCTATATAGTTAGGCTCTCGGCAAGATTGAGCTCAATTAGAGCACACACTTAGTCCGTTTCATTATTTAAGCTGCTCGATGTATTGCTGAACACAATCGACAACAACCTTCATTTTGCTCCGGTATTCGGAATGAATAAACTTCATGCTTATTACCTCTCCTGTGTTAATTGTTACATCAACATAGTTTGCAGAGGAGAGCTCTATCTTTTTAATTTCTTGGAAGCAAACCTCAGTATCGCTTCCTGCATGTCCATATGAGATAAGACCATTATCTAGCACAGCAAAACCTGAGCTACCACTCTTGAACAAAGTGGTATCAAAAAGCATCTGACAGTTATAGTAACCGGTTTTGTCACCCATCTTTTCTCCTTGTTTTGTACCGATGAGGTCCATACCATGGACAATTCTCTTACCTTCACTGAGATATTCAACATAGGGGTAGAATATGTCATCAAAGTCGATGATTTTTTTGGGCTGATTATAGTTTTTTTCTTCTACAGCCTTGCTGCCGCTAACTAATAAGGGCTGCTCATTATTCAAAGTGGGCAATTCGGAGGGTTCGAAAGAAATTGGATCTTGGATAAAAGCACGTTGCTGTATCAGCTGTAATACTTTAACCCGCATTATTTCATAGACGTAGTTTATAGCCGCTCGTTCACTTTGTTTCTGACGTTTATAGAGGTCTTTGATCACAATATTCTGATCTAACTCAGTGAATTTTTTAAAAACAAGATCTGCCTCATTATCAGTTAGACCATGCTCATCACAGATTTCTGTGAAAGCATCATGAATGTAGTGCCTAAGCGCAAGGGAATCATCATCGACAATTCCGTCGATAGCACCAGAAACGAGGAAGCGCATAATGCCGCTACCTAGGCTAGAGCCAACAACCCCGCCAAGTACGCCGCCTATTACCGTCCCAACTACTGGAATAACGCTTCCTAATGATGCTCCAGTAGAGGCACCAGACATAAAACCAGCCGTCCCACCCACAGCCTCGCCCGCTGAAGTGATTATTTTTTTGCTGAATTGACCACCAGATATACGGTCATTGAACAGGTCTGAGAAATGCTTTCTAGATGACCAACCCACGCCGACCGCAATACCAAGAGCAGTCCCTCGGAGGTACTTACTGGCAGCATTTTTGGCGGCCGCACCGCTCAGGCTACTGCCACTGACTGAATTAATTAGTTTGGCTGACAGTTCAGAACCAAGTTGCTTGGTGATCGCATTTGCACCAGCTTTAAATAATTTATCAGCTCCAGCCTTTTGTAACTGGGACACAAGCAGTGAATTCACATAGGTATCTGCGCCGACGCTTAAACTGACGTCAATGGCTGAACTTAATGCCGCCTTGTAATCTTTGCCATCCCATATTTCTTTGGCAAACGCCATGGTGGCCGATATACCCATCGTTGAACTGGAAGTAATAATTCCATTCACCGAGTCGAAGGCAAGACTTTCCAATGTGCCGAATTTCACGACCTTCTTGGCCTGTTCATAGCTGAAGTGGCCTTTTTTAATCAAACTATCCGCATCATAGCCAGGAGGAATCCCCTCAATCTCACCATTCAAAATTCGCTCATTAAGCAGTAATTTGGCTTTATCGTATTGATCACTTGGTACTTCAATCGACATTGGCTTCCCATCAGGATTTCTGTACCGCCAATGTTTATTTTCGATAGCAGCACTTACCGTTGCGCTGGGAGTTTGGTAGTATTTAGTTTGATAATAGGTGCCATTAACCAACCGATCTGGCCCATCCTTCATGTTATCATCACCGACAATCTGAGCATCCCTCATCAATAAATGGTCAGCCAAGTCATTTATTTTTTCTGCTGCAAACCCATGCCCCTGTGAACCTTGTAACTTTATATTTTCACTGTATAGAAGAGATGTTTCGCTTCGAATTAATGCGCCATGACCATCTACGCATTCCTTTTCGGCTTCGGTATCTTTCACATTGTTCATTTAACAACCCCATAGAGACCCTAGTGAATACGTCATGCTATACCAAGTATCTAGGCAACTCACAATAGGATTTGGTAATTAATAACAGCCACATACCTCATTTGCAGTAGAGTAAATTTGACCCATAGTCAGATAGAGCTCGCAAAACAGGAGCGCTGTAGCCATACAATCCCAGACCCACGCCATCAAGCAGCGAATTATCGGTTTTATGCATAGCCCACAACTACTGGTACAGCTGCTAGCGGCATAGCCGCAGCAAACACAAAAAAAGCTCCATTGGAGCCCGTGCATAGACACCTCAGCCCACACAAGTGATACTGATCATATTCATATTGCTCGGAACTTAGCCACTTACGTTCAGCGCAAAATGACTTTGTCAGGACCCAGTCCATCGAAAGTTCTTTTGAGGTAGCCATGGCACGCACGCTTGACGAAATATTGACCACAGAAATGCCCGACGTTGTCACTCAGGCCAGGGAAAAAGCAGAGCAAATGCGACTGGAGATTCATCTCACCCAACTGCGTGAAATGCTGACCCAGGCTGGCACCGAACCCATGATTTGCGATCAAACACCATCAGTACAGGACGTTACACTGATGGATCTTAAACGCTGGGTCGAGGCTGCTGGGGGAAAACTACAGCTCAATGTTGAAATGCCAAACGGATCTCAGATCTCGTTTGCCGTTTAACTAGAAATCCATCTCTGCACACCGTAGCAATTGTCAGCTGACAACGAGTCGATCTTCACCTCAGTGGCAGCAAGGGATCAGATTATCGGTATTGTGAAATAGAACTCTGACCCTGGCCAACTGCGACTACGTTGGCGGGTGCCGAAAACCTATAGGCTAAAAGGGCTAAATGTTGACGAGAGGCTTAACCTTGCCCTTGTAGTGGTCTAATCATCCCGGACACCATTTTAGGTGGTACAGTCGCCACCATGACCTGAGGTGTTCAATGACAAGATTACGTCGCTCATTTACTGCCGGATGTCAGCACTTTCCAGCAAATTCGCATTATCGGTATCGTGAAATGGAAACCAGCCCATCCAGTGATGGCGATTGTCAGCTGACAACGGGGTGATCTGCACCAGAGCATCCGCTGGCCCGAACTGCTACAGGTATCGTGAAATGGAAATTCCGCCCTAACAAGCTCGATTGTCGGCTGACAACGGGGTGATCTGCACCAGAGCATCCGCTGGCCGGAACTGCTACAGGTATCGTGAAATGGAATTTTGACCCTGGCAAACAGTGATTGTCGGCTGACAACTGGGTGATCTGCACCAGAGCATCCGCTGGCCCGAACTGCTACAGGTATCGTGAAATGGAAATCCCGCCCTAACAAGCTCGATTGTCGGCTGACAACAAGGTGATCTGCGCCGGAGTGCCAGCAGGCCGCAACTGCTACAGGTAGCGTGAAATGGAATCCCGCCCC
>NZ_JBFOCT010000031.1:0-107536 GCF_040907925.1 Aeromonas sp. s12
CGGACGCGGGGTGGAGCAGCTCGGTAGCTCGTCGGGCTCATAACCCGAAGGTCGTCGGTTCAAATCCGGCCCCCGCAACCAACTCTTTCGTCAGCTTGCGATTGTATAAACAGTCGAAGGCAGACAAACGCCAACAAGCTACTGCTCGGCTTGGGGGTGACAATTCGGACGCGGGGTGGAGCAGCTCGGTAGCTCGTCGGGCTCATAACCCGAAGGTCGTCGGTTCAAATCCGGCCCCCGCAACCAACTTTCTGTACGTTCCATTCCTGCATTGCAATCATTGAACAATCCTTCTTGATGCTCGTCACCATCTGGTGATTGCTGCTATTTCTGACGCTTTTTAAAGACCAAAACTGGTCGTATCAACCATTTGTTGGGTATCATCAGGTATCTCTTCATGGATGAGGCACACGCCTGTGATCACTCCCTTCACCTATCTTCCTCCTGCTATTGAAAGCCGGGATGCCACGCTGGCCGAAGCCCTTGCCCAAGGGCTGCCGTTGCAACTGCTGCTGATCGCCGAAGAGCAGAAGGAGTCCTTGCTTTCGCTCCCCGCCCTTGCGGGTCTCCAGACCCAGCTTGCGCTGGGGAAAAAAGCGCCCTTTACCCTGATGCACGGCAATACCCTGTTGCAGGTGATGTTTGTGGCCGGCAGTGTGACGCGGGATCACCGCCTCTATAAACAGATCAGAGGCTGGATTGCTCCTCTTTCTGGGCTCAATGTGGAGCGGCTCGGGCTGCATCTGGAAGGTTTTTCCCCCTCAGAGCGAGTGATGCTGGCCGAAGTGATGTTGTCGGCCCTGCTTGCCGCCAATATTTCGTTGCCCACCAGCAAGCGCCGCAGCGAAATCAGCTGGAGCTATCAGCAGATCAAGGTTTCACCCGCGGTGGTGCTGGACTTGGCGCGCCTCTACAGCGAAGCGGGGGGCAACGGGCTGGCTCGCCATCTGGCGGTGTTGCCTGCCTCCGAGCTGACGGCCGCCAGCTATCGCGAGTTTGTCAGCAAGCTGGCGCAAGATGAGGGGTGGAAGTGCCATCACTATGATCAGGCGCAGCTGGCCGAGCTGGGGGCGGGGGCGTTTCTGGCCGTTGCTCGTGGCTCGGAAGACAATCAGGGGGCCATGGTCAAGCTCAGCTACTATCCACCCAAGCCGGTGCGCCGCATTGCGTTGGTGGGCAAGGGGATCTGCCACGACTCTGGCGGTTACAACCTCAAGGTCTCCGGCAGCATGTATGGCATGCATCTGGACATGGGGGGCAGCGCGGTGGCGCTGGGGGCCCTCTACGCCATCAGCCGAGCTCAGCTACCCTACGAGGTACACTGCTGGCTGGCCATTGCCGAGAACCATATCGGCCCTCACGCCTATCGTCCTAGCGAGGTGGTGACTGCCATCAATGGCACCTCCATCGAGGTGGTCGATACCGATGCCGAAGGGCGAATGGTATTGGCCGACACCCTGGCAATGGCGGTGCAGGATACTCCGGATCTGCTGCTCGATTACGCGACCCTGACCGGGGCCTGCAAACGGGCGCTGGGTAGCCGTTACAGCGGCGTCTTTACCAATCGCAGCGAATGGATGGCATCACTGGTCAATCTGGGTCAGCGCAGCGGCGAGCGGATCTGGCCCTTCCCGCTTGATGACGATTACGACGACAATATCGAGAGCGAGTGGGCCGATCTGTTGCAGTGTGCGCCGGGCAGTTCGCCGGATCACATCGATGCGGCCCGTTTCCTCGCCCACTTCGTGCCCGAGCAGACCCCCTGGCTGCACTTCGACCTGAGCGGTTTTCGCAACAAGGGGGGCAATGGGGTGGTCTCCAGCGAAGTGACCGGCTTTGGCGTGCGTCTCACGCTGGATCTGCTGGCCAGCCCGCTTGGCAGAGTTAGTCGCCAAGCTTCTGAACAATCTGAATGATAACAAGGAGTTCTGTGAAACAACCAAGCTATGACTGGGTGCTGTTCGATTTGGATGAAACCCTGCTCGATTTTCCGGTCGCCTCTGCGCTGACGCACACTCTGCAGATCTATGGCGTACAGGCTGATGACGCCAGCATGGCGCAGTACCACGCCCTCAACCACGGGCTCTGGCAGCAGTACAACGACGGCGAGATCGATGCAACGGCGTTGCAGCAGACCCGCTTCTCCCTCTTTGCCCAGCAGGTTGCCGCCGATCCCATGGCGATGAACAACACCTTTCTGGAGCAGATCATTGCCCTTAGCATGCCTCTCGAAGGGGTGGTCGAGACCCTGCAGCAGCTACGCAGCAAGGTGCGGATGGGGATCATCACCAATGGTTTCAGCGTGCCTCAGCGGGGGCGGCTCGGCAAACTGGGCTGGAGCGAGTGGTTCGAGCCGCTGGTGATCTCCGACGAGATCCGGGTGACCAAGCCGGCGCCAGCTATTTTCCAGCACACCCTCTCCCTGATGGGGCAGCCGGATCCGGCCCGGGTGCTGATGGTGGGGGATAATCCGAAAACCGATATTGCCGGGGCGGCGGCGCAGGGGCTGGCAACCTGCTGGTACAACCCGGCGCGGCAAGCGGGCGAGTGCGATGCCACACACGAAATCCACCACTTCGCCCACCTTGCCGACATTGTGCTGGGACGCTGATAGCCAGGCTTAACCATCACGTTATCGATGACCAAAACGTCCTGGAAAGTTGCAACCAGGGCTGTTTGAGACAGGATTGGGTGTGCTTGAGACAGTAAGGGGAGCTGATGCTCCCCTTACTTATGAGTGTTTTCCTGTGAATGCAGGGATCTGAACTGATAGCGATCGAGGATCTGCTGATAGTCGGGACTCTGTTTCAATTGATCGATAGCCTGATTGATCCGCTGCAGTTGCGCCTCAGTAGTGCTCTCTTTGCTAAGCATCAGGTGAACCGGCGTGACTTCGATACGCAGCAGGGTATGCAGCTGATCCTGCGCTTCATCCTTATCCTGCCACCCCTGCAGTCCGTGGGGATCCAGAATAAACCCCTGGATCCGTCCCCCTTGCAACATCTTCAGCAGCTGATCCAGCCGCAGGCGCATCTGCAAGCGAGGCTGCAGCTCGGGCCTTGCCATCAACTGGCGGAAGGTATTGCCGTAATCAAAGCCCTTGAGCACTCCGATATGGAAGTCGGGGGTGTTGATCAACTGCTCCAGGGTGGTGATCCCGCGCCAGCGTTCGGCATCTTGCCGACGGATAATGATGGCCGTCTCCTCTTCCCGATAGGGGTGGCTGAAGCGGGCATATTGCTGCCGCTCGGCGGTGATATTGGCTGACATGGTCAGCTGAACCGTGCCGAATTTCAGCTCGTGCAGCACGCGAGCCCAGGGCATTTCACTGAATTTGGCCTGATAACCGGCCCGCAGGAGGATGGCGTTGAGCAGCTCCACATCCAGTCCGCGGAGCTGTTGCTGTTCATTGCGATAACTGAAGGGCTGCCAGTCGACCCAGCCCACGACCAATGACTCTTGTGCCGTAGCCTGGCAACACAAACACCATAACAACAAGAGTCTGTACACAACGCATACCCTCGAACAGGCTGATACGGTTGAGTATTGGACAGGAACGACGGAGTAACCAGTGCTGAGGGTTGAGCGGATGCACAGATGTGCATCCCTCACAGTTCGTGGGCGTGGAATCCCTTGCGATAACGGGTTTCACAGCGCGGGCAGCGTTGCAGGGTCGGATCCTGTTCCAGCTGTTCGATGGAAAGCGGCTCTTCACAATCGGAGCAGAGGCCATAGAGGCCGAGATCCATCTGGCAGAGTGCCGCATCGATCCGCTTGAGGCGGGCCACGCTCTGCTCAACCTTCGGCAGATCCAGCCGGCTGGTCAGTTCCACCAGTTGATCCTGCTCGCAGTGACCGACCTGTTCGGCCCACTCGTCACGGCGGCAGGCTTTAAGCTGACCGATCAGCGTTTCTCTTACTTGGGCCCAGTCTGACAGCAGGCGATTACGCCAGACAGTCAACTGTGCTTGCGTCATTTCACACACATTATCCCCCACAGGACAGACGACAGATTCGGGGCAGTATAGGGATCCGATAACTCTATCAAGATGATATGCGTCAAGTTAAACGTGGTTAGCCGTGGCTTTTGGCTGCTTGCAACAGGGCATCGCGGATGGGAGCCGTCTCTTTGAGCACCCGGATCTCCTGAAACAGCAGGTCCGCTTCGGGATATTCCCGCTTGAGATAGCTGAACCACTGTTTGATGCGGCTGGGGTAGTAGTCGGCTTTTTCGCTGGCCAGATCCTGCTCGGTATAGCTCACCATCAACTGCAGCACCTCGGCCCAGCTCATGTGCGGGCAGCCGGTTTTCATCACGTTGGCCAGATTGGGCAGGGAGATGGCGCCGCGCCCGACCATCAGGGCATCGCAACCCGAGACCCTGGCGCAGGCGAGGGCATCTTTGTGATCCCAAATCTCGCCGTTGGCGGTGACGGGGATGGGCAGGGCGCGGCGAATGGCATCCACATACTCCCAGTGGGCGGGGGCCTTGTACCCTTCGCGCTTGGTGCGGGCATGAACGGCCAGCTCGTTGGCGCCCCCCTGGAAGACCGCCTGGGCGTTCTCCAGATAGAGATCCTTGTCGTCGTAACCGAGGCGAATTTTGGCGCTCACCGGCAGATGGGCAGGCACCGCCTCGCGCACCGCCTTGACGATGCGGTAGATGGTCTCGGGCTCTTTGAGCAGCACCGCACCGCCCTTGCTCTTGTTGACCGTAGGGGCGGGACAGCCGAAGTTGAGATCGACGCCGGGGGAGCCCAGCTCGATGGCGCGCAGGGCGTTCTCGGCCAGCCACTCGGGGTGTTGCCCCAGCAGTTGAACCCGCACCGGGGTGCCTGCGCGGGTTTTGCCATCTTGCAGCAGTTCAGGGCAGAGGCGGTAGAACACCTTGGCGGGCAGCAGCTGATCGACGACCCGGATAAACTCGCTCACGCAGAGATCGTAATCATTGACGGAGGTGAGTACCTCCCGCATCAGGTGATCCAGTACCCCCTGCATGGGGGCCAAAATAACGCGCATAACGGCTTTCCGACGAGAGTGGGAAGAAAAAAGAGCGCAGATTGTAGTGGGGTTGCGGCCCGCTGTCAGCACCCGCTCAAACTCTGTTAGGCTAGAGGGAGATAAATCACGCAAGGAGAAGGAATGAAGCGTTGGTGTCTGATGGCGCTCGGGTGGCTGGCATTTGCCACCGGTATTGTGGGCATTGTGCTGCCGCTATTGCCGACTACCCCCTTCATGTTGCTGGCTGCCGCCCTGTTTGCCCGCTCATCGCCCCGTTTTCATCGCTGGTTGCTGACCCATCCCTGGTTTGGCCCGCCCATCGTCGATTGGCAGCAGTATCGCGGTATTCGTCGTCAGGCCAGACGGCGCGCCATTACCTTCATTTTGCTCACCTTTTCGGTGTCGCTGGCGGTGGTGCCACTGCTGTGGGTCAAGGGGTTGCTGGTTGTCATAATGGTGATCCTGCTCACTTGGTTAATGCGCCTGCCGGTGCTGGAGCCAGTTGCAATGGCGAAGTGAAGTCCCTAAGCTATTGCAGCAATAATGCTATGGAGTCGGCCTGTCATTTTTGCGTGACAGGCTTTTTTATTTCCCGCAGAAGGGAATTGAGAAAAAATGGCCACCCCTGGGTCAAAAAAATAAGCGGTCAACACATGAATCCGGAAACCCTGAAATTTATCGAAGCAAGCATCAAGACCATTCCCGACTATCCGAAGCCGGGCATTCTGTTTCGTGACATCACCAGCCTGATCGAGAACGCCGAGGCCTTCAAGGCCACTATCGATCTGCTGGCCAATCATTATCGTGATCAAGGGATCACCAAGATTGTTGGCACCGAAGCTCGCGGCTTCATCTTTGGCGCGCCGGTTGCCTATGCCATGGGACTGGGCTTTGTGCCGGTCCGCAAGCCGGGCAAGCTGCCGCGCGAAGTGATCGAGGAGTCCTATGCCCTCGAGTACGGCACTGACACCCTGCAACTGCACACCGATGCCATCGTGCCTGGTGACAAGGTGCTGGTCGTGGACGATCTGCTGGCGACCGGTGGTACCGTCGATGCGACCGTCAAGCTGATCCGCCGTGCCGGTGGTGAAGTTGCCGATGCGGCCTTCATCATCTCCCTGCCGTCTCTGGGTGGCGATGCCCGCCTGACTGCCGCTGGCATCAAGGTGGTCTCACTGGTCGAGCTGGCCGGCGAGTAATGCCCCTTCGGCCCGATCCTCTGCATCGGGCCTGCATTGAACCGGTGCCCGTGCGGGCATCGGTTTGAAAATCAAGCGATCCCTTCCGCTCTCACCGATAGCCGATACAGCCAGCCCGCCATTTGTGTTAGCATCCGGCCTCAATGCCCTGTCTTCCCTGCATGATGGATTTATGAGCTATCAGGTTCTGGCGCGTAAATGGCGCCCCCATACGTTTGAACAAGTGGTAGGCCAGCAACATGTGCTGACCGCCTTGACCAACGCCCTGGATCAGGGACGCCTGCATCACGCCTATCTGCTGAGCGGTACCCGTGGGGTCGGCAAGACCACCATCGCCCGTATTCTGGCCAAGAGCCTCAACTGCGAGCAGGGGATCAGCAGCCACCCGTGCGGTGTCTGCGATACCTGCCGCGAGATCGATCAAGGCAACTTTGTCGACTTGCTGGAGATTGACGCGGCGTCCCGCACCAAGGTGGAAGATACCCGCGAGCTGCTCGACAACGTGCAGTACCGCCCGGCCCGCGGCCGCTTCAAGGTCTACCTCATCGATGAAGTGCACATGTTGTCGCGCCACAGCTTCAACGCGCTGTTGAAAACCCTGGAAGAGCCCCCCCCCTATGTGAAGTTTCTGCTGGCCACCACGGATCCACAGAAGCTGCCCATTACCATTCTCTCGCGCTGTCTGCAGTTTCATCTGAAGAGTCTGGATCAGACCCAGATCGCCAAGCAGCTCGAATGGGTGCTGGATCAGGAGGGGCAGCCCTTCGAACCACGCGCCCTGCTGGCCCTGGCCAAAGCCGCCGACGGCAGTATGCGAGATGCCCTGAGCCTGACCGATCAGGCGCTGGCCCACGGTAACGGCAGCGTGCGCCTCGAGAGCGTGCTGGCGATGCTGGGCACGCTCGATCACCGCCATCTGCACCAGCTGCTGGAAGCCATTTTGCGGCAAGATGCCCCCGCGACCATGGCCAAGATCACCGAGATCGCCACCCTGGGCCCCGATTTTGATCAGCTCCACGCCGAGCTGGAAGGTTTGCTCCATCGCATCGCCATGGCGCAGCTGCTGCCTGCCAGCGTGCAGGAACAGGGGGCGGATGCCGATTCCCTGCTGCAACTGGCCAAGGCGATGAGCCCGGAAGAGGTGCAGCTCTGCTACCAGATCGTGCTGGGTGGTCGGAAAGATCTGCCATGGGCTCCCGATGGCCGCACCGCGCTGGAGATGACCTGCCTGCGGATGCTCGCCTTCTCCCCAAGGCGTGATGCCCTGCATCCGGCCAGCCTCACTGCGCTGCCCCCGTCAATGACGAGCAGTGCGGCGAGCAGCGCTACTTCGGTTGCCTCTTTGCCGGGAAAGCGCCCGGCCGCTGAATCGGCCGCAGTGGCGCCGATCAGCGGCGCCGTGCCTGCACCGCTAGCCAGCCCTGTTGCTACCAGTGCCGTGCCCGCGGTTGATGTCTCCCTGCCTGCGATGGTGGATGACATCGGCAACCCCGCCGACAGCGAAGAGGAGGCGCAAGCCGCCGAGCTGTTCAGCCAGCAGGATGAGCTGCTGCGCGAAGCTGCGGGCATGGGGTATCAACCCGAGCCCGCGTTACCCCATGCGCAGCCCGATGTGTCTGCGCACTCGGCTGCACAGCCCGCAGATGCTGATGAGCGAGCGTCTGCCGCAGCCGATACCGACTATTCCCGTGGCGAGCCGCTGACCGCCCCCTTCGAGCCCGCGCTCGAAGCGACAGCAACGCCTGTTGCCGCTGCTGAACCGGTATCAGCGGTATCGAGCATGCAGAGCCTGCTTGGCAAGCGAAACATGCTGCGCAGTCGCCAGCGTGGTCAGGATGCCCCAGCGGCGCCCGCGCCGCGCGCGGTGCCGGTTGCGCCAGCTAAACCTGTAGCGCCCGCCGCTGCACCGGTCGTCACCCAACAGCCAGCTCCGGTCAGCCAATCGGCCGGGCAGGGGATGGCGACGATGGGTCACTATGATGATCTGCCGCCAGTGGAGCTCTATAACGACAGTTACGAGCCGCAGGGTGACAACGGGGAATACGAGGAGTACCTCAATCAGGGCTTTGCCGAGCAGACTCAGGTGATGAGCCACGCCCCTGTCACGGCACCGGCCCAGCCAACCGATCTGCCACCTTGGGATCTCGACGGGCAGCCGAGCTATCGACCTGGCGAGCGCAGCGCTGCGGCGCCTGCGGTGACGCCCGCCCCAGCGACCCAGCCACCCGTTGCAAGCACGGCAGTGGCTGCTGCCCTTGTGACGCAGGATGAACCCCCTCAGCCAGTGATGGAGACCATCGACTGGGATGAGCTCGAGAGCGACAGCGAGCCGCAAGAGGGAGAGGCGACTCGCCTTATCCCCTCCTCGCTGCTCAATGGTTGCGGCGACCCTTGGGCCGAGTTGATTGCCCATACTCAGGTGGGTGGTCGGCTGCGTCAGCTGGCCATCAACTCGGTGATGACGCGGGAAGGGGACAAGGTACTGCTAACCCTCAAGCCAGAGCAGCGCCATCTGGTGAGCGACAAGGCGCGCGCCGATCTGGCCGAGATCATCGGGCCAGCGC
This sequence comes from Aeromonas sp. s12, assembly GCF_040907925.1. Taxonomy (NCBI): domain Bacteria; kingdom Pseudomonadati; phylum Pseudomonadota; class Gammaproteobacteria; order Aeromonadales; family Aeromonadaceae; genus Aeromonas; species Aeromonas sp. s12. Next base: position 8,765 of record NZ_JBFOCT010000031.1, read on the forward strand.
TGGGTCAACCGGTGCAGGTCGAGGTGACGCTCGGTGTGGTACCTGACAAGGAGACCCCCCTCGAGATCGAACATCGCCTTTATCTCGGGGTGCGGGAGCAGGTGACCCGGGATCTGGAGCAGGATCCCAACGTACAGTTTTTAGTTCAGCGGTTTGGTGCCGTGCTTCATCACGAGAGCATCGAGCCACTCAACCGCTAAATTCCGTGGCCGGGAGCTTGCTTCCGGTTGAAAAGCAGTTTGGCTGTCCCCATCTAGGACAGACAAGCCCACAGCCCGGCGCTGGATGCCGGATTTCAAGACGAGAGACGACATATGTTTGGTAAAGGTGGAATGGGGAACCTGATGAAACAGGCCCAACAGATGCAAGAGCGTATGCAGAAGGCGCAGGAGCAGCTGGCTCAGATGGAAGTGACCGGTGAAGCCGGTGCTGGCATGGTCAAGGTCACCATGACCGGTAGCCACAGCGTCCGTCGCATCGAGATCGACCCCTCCCTGATGGAAGATGACAAGGAGCTGCTGGAAGATCTGGTCGCCGCCGCTTGCAACGATGCCGTGCGCCGTGTGGAAGAGCAGAACAAGGCCAAGATGGGCGAACTGACCGGTGGCATGCAACTGCCGCCAGGCTTCAAGATGCCCTTCTAAGGCGACTCTCCCCGCGCATTCTTGCTCCCTTGTCGCTGGCCATTCGGGTCACGGCAAGGGGGACGGCCGAGAGACCCAAAGACGCAGCGTTATTGCTCAGGCGATACGCTGCGTTTTTTATGGGCGCCATGCTGGCGTGGACGGGCTCTAACTATCCCTTCTGCGGAGCGGTTGCCACAGCGAAGGCCGATTACGCCATGAAACGCAGCCGCTTTGCCAAGGCGGCGCTATTTGTCGATACCCGCTATCGGATATCTCGGTTTGGCGTGGCCGGGCGGGATCGGCATAATGGCGGCTTGCCGTATCGAGGAGATTGTATGAAATATATCGGAGCCCACGTCAGTGCGGCCGGCGGGGTGGAGAATACCATCACCCGCGCCCAGGCCATCGGGGCCAACGCGTTTGCCCTCTTTACCAAGAATCAACGTCAGTGGCAGGCGGCCCCCTTGTCGGATGCCACCATCCGTGCCTTCAAGGCGGCTTGTGACAAGGCCGGTTTTCTGCCGGAGCAGATCCTGCCCCACGACAGCTATCTCATCAATCTGGGCCATCCGGATCCCGATGGTCTGGCCAAATCCCGCGATGCGTTTCTCGACGAGATGAAGCGTTGCGAGCAACTGGGGCTCTGTTATCTGAACTTCCACCCCGGTAGCCATCTCAAGCAGATCCCTGAGGCGGCCAGCCTCAAGTTGGTGAGCGAGTCCATCAACTGGGCGCTGGAGCGCAGTGAAGGGGTGACGGCGGTGATCGAGAATACCGCCGGGCAGGGGACCAACCTCGGCTGGTCGTTCGAGCACCTCGCCACCATCATCGAGGGGGTGGAGGACAAGAGCCGGGTCGGGATCTGTTTCGATACTTGCCACGCCTTTGCCGCCGGTTACGATCTGCGCACCGCCGAGAGCTGTGCCGCCGTCTTTGCCGAGTTCGACCGGATCGTCGGTTTTCGCTACCTCAAGGGGATGCATATCAACGGCGCCAAGTGTACCTTCGGCAGCCGGGTCGATCGCCACCACAGCTTGCGGGAGGGCAATCTGGGGGAGGCGGTATTCCACCACATCATGAATGATGAGCGCTTCGATCGCATTCCGCTGATCCTCGAGACCATAGACGAGTCCATTTGGGGCGAGGAGATCAGCTGGTTGCGCAGTCTGGCGAAGTGATACTCAGAAGCGAATCAAAGAGAGGGAGCCGTGGCTCCCTCTCTGTTTTTTTCCCATAGGCATGCAGGTCTGCCAGCGGCGCTCCGAGCGGGCGTTACTCTGCACGGCTCACCTCGGCATCCTTCACCTGAGCCCGGCAGAAGTGGATAAAGTGGCGCAGGGAGGTGGAGTGGTACTTCTGCTTGTGCCAGATAAGGGAGAGCTGGCGCGGGAAGCGACGGGAGAGGGGCAGGGCGATCAGCCGCCCATCTGCCAGGCGATCCGAGGCTGCCAGCCGGGAGATAAAGGAGATACCAAGCCCCTTCTCCACCGCCAGCATCACCGCCTCCAGGGTGTTGAGTTCAAGCCCTGGTTGCCAGCGGGGCAGCTCGGGCTGGATCTGCTGGATAAACTGCTCGCGGCTGCCCGATTGTGCTTCACGCAATACCCAGGTCTCGCCCCCCAGTCGGGAGAGGGAGAGCTCCTTCTTGTTGGCAAGCGGGTGACCGGGTGGGGCCACCACCAGCATCTCGTCCTGCAGCCAGGGTTCAGCGAGCAGGTCGGGGTGGTGGTTCTCCCCTTCGATCAGCGCCATATCCAGCTCGAAGTTGGCCAGCGCATGACAGAGCAGGTGAGTGTTGTTGATGGTCACCTTGGGGGGGAGTCCCAGCTCCTGTTTGCTGTTGGCGAGCAGGGTGGGGAGCAGGTAGTTGCCGATGGTCTGGCTGGCACCAAGGCGAAGCTGGCCGCTCGGCTCGGCATCGGGGCTGAACAGGTTCTCGATATCCTGCATCCGGGTCAGCAGCTCTTCAGCAGCTGGTTGCAGCAGGCGCCCCTCGTTGTTGAGCTGCAATCTGGGGTGAATGCGGTCAAACAGCGGGGTAGAGAGCTGGCGCTCCAGCTCCTGCAGCGACTGGGAGACGGCCCCCTTGCTCAGGCAGAGCTCGTTGGCGGCAAGGCCAAGGTTTCCATAACGGGCAATGGTGGCGAACACTTTCAGCTGCTGCAGGGTCAGTTTCATCGTGTTTGGTTTTCCTGAATGATTGATTTAATTCATTTAGATATCGTAAACGATAAGAGACCATTATCCTATCGCCATCGTCATCAATAGAAAGGTGTCATCATGATCGCAAGAACCCGTAAATCACTGGCTGCCGCCCCAACCCCCATGGCGGGTCTGGCGCTGGGCATCGCCAGCCTTGGTTGGTGTTGGGAAAATGCCGGTCACTTCGATGGCCGGATGCAACTGCTGGGCGCTGCCATCGCGGCCGTGCTGCTGGTGATCCTGACCTTCAAGTTTCTGCTTCACCCCCGCCTGCTGTTGCAGGATCTCGCTCACCCCGTGGTGGGCAGTGTGGTACCGACCTATGCCATGGGCACCATGGTGGTCTCCAAAGCGCTGGGTATGATTGCGCCGCAAGCGGGCGAGGCCCTCTGGCTGTTTGCCGTGGCGGTTCACCTGCTGTTCCTGGCCACCTTTATCTGGCATCGCGCCAAAGAGTTTGAAATCCACCACATGGTGCCGAGCTGGTTCGTGCCACCGGTGGGGATCATCGTGGCTGACGTCGCCTTCCCGGGTGGTCAATTTGCCCCGCTGGCCAACGGTCTGCTCTGGTTCGGGATCATCTGCTATGGCCTGATGCTGCCGCTGATGCTCTATCGCCTGATCTTCAGCCATGAAGTGCCGGATGCCGCCAAACCGACCATCGCCATTCTGGCTGCCCCTGCCAGCCTCTCTCTGGCCGGTTACCTGACCGTCAGTCAGGAGCCGTCACTGCTGCTGGTGGCCGTGCTGTTGGGGATTGCCATCCTGATGACCGGCATCATCTATCTGGCCTTCATCAAACTGCTGCGTCTGCCCTTCTCGCCGGGTTATGCCGCCTTCACCTTCCCGCTGGTGATCGGTGCCACCGCCCTGTTCAAAGTGGCTCATCTGGTTGAAGGGTTTGCGCAAAGGAGTCACTACGTCGAGCAGATCAGACTGCTGGCCCACTTCGAGCTGGGGGTGGCTACCGTCATCGTCGGGTATGTGGCACTGCGTTACCTGATGTTTTTTCTGCCGCAGCGTAATACCGAAATGAATAACGGCATGGCCCGCCAGGGTGCTCACCGTTAAATCTTGAAGAAGATGTGACATCTGGAAATGGATAAGCAGTGCGCTCCGAGAGCGACGGGATAAACGACCAGTCATACGATGGATGGACAAAGAGCCTCCACCCTGGTTGTGTAACGAGCAAAATGCCCCGCAGTGCGGGGCATTTTTTTATGGTTTTTTGATGTGGCGCCCGTGGCGGGCTATTTGCCATGGATTTAACTGGTATTACCTGTCAGGACGACTACAATGCAGCACCACTTTTTCGCTCGACCCCAATACATGTCGTCCCAAGATCCCGTATTTGACTCCTCTTTTGAAGCCCGTTTTCTGCATCCCCGCTACTGGTTCAGCTGGCTGGCGCTCGGCGTGCTGATGTTGCTGGCCTTTGTGCCGGTGCGATTGCGCGACCGTTTGGCCGAAGCCTTGGCACCGCTGGTGTTTCGTATCTCGAAAAAACAGATATATATCGCCAGAACCAATCTGGAGATATGTTTCCCGGACAAGAGCCCGGAAGAGCGGGATGCCATTGCACTGACCTCGATCCGGGTCGGCCTCAAGAGTCTGTTGGGATTTGGCGAGTTCACCATGCGCAGCCAGCGTTATCTGATGAGCCGGATGCAGGTGATCGGTTGGGAGCATATCGAGGCGGAGCGGGCGGCCGGCCGTCCGGTGATCCTGGTGGTGCCCCATACCTGGCCGGTGGATGCCGCCGGTTACTGCTTCACCCAGCGCGGGGTGCCGATGTGCACCATGATGAAACGGGCGCGCAATCCGGTGTTTGACTGGCACCTCAACCGTGCACGAGCCAAGAACGGTTGCCGCGTCTATGAGCGCAGCGCCGGGATCAAGGCGGTGATCAGGACCATCAAGAGCGGTCGCAGCTTCTTCTATCTGCCGGATCAGGATCATGGCCGCGAGAAGAGCATCTTCGCCCCCTTCTTTGGCTATCCCAAAGCGACCCTGCCTGCCTTGCCCCGTCTGGTGCAGGTCAGTGGCGCCAAGGCGGTGCCGCTGCTCGCCTGCTATGACGAAGCGAACCACTGCTACCGACTGGAGATTGAGGCACCGTTCGACAACTATCCAACCGAGGATGTGATGGCCGATACCTGTCGGATGAACGACATGGTGCAACAGCAGCTGATGTGCCATCCGGGTCAATACATGTGGTTCCTCAAGATCTTCGATACCCGTGAAGATCAGGAGGGGCTGGATGGCCTCTACGAAGAGGGGATACGCCGGATCCGCAAGGGATTGTCGCCCCACGGCTGACCCAGAATTTGGATTGATTGAAATGGCCCCAGGTGGGCCATTTTTTATGATAACTAGTCTGATCAGTGCCTTGCAGGCTGATGGCCAGCCTCCCCAGGGTAGAAAAAAATGTCAGGATAACTACAATAACCGTTTGTTTTTGATGACTTGATGGCCGCCATGTCTGCGTTAGATCCGGTATTTGATACCTCATTTCATAGCCGCCTGCTGCATCCCAAATGGTGGGGCAGCTGGTGTGCGCTGGGCCTGCTTTCCCTGCTGGCATTTACCCCCGCGAGACTGAGGGATCGCTTTGCCGATCTGGTCTCTCCAACCCTGCTGCGTTTTTCGAAAAAGCAGGCCTATATCGCCGATACCAACCTCAAGATCTGCTTTCCCGAGCTGGATGCCGCCGCACGGCAGGCGCTGCTGCTCAAATCGATCCGGGTCGGGCTCAAGACCTTTATGGGCTTTGGCGAGCTCAGCTGGCGCAGCAAGGCACGGCTGACCCGCCGCATCAAGGTCACCGGCTGGGAGCATGTGCAAGCGGAGCAGGCTGCGGGCCGCCCGGTGATCCTGGTGGTGCCTCATACCTGGGCGGTCGACATGATTGGCCGCTACTTCTCCATGATGGGCATCGAGATGTGCACCATGATGAAGAGCCCGAAAGATCAGGTGTTCGACTGGTACATCAACCGCGAGCGGGCCAAAGGGGGCAAGGTCTATGAGCGCAGCGCCGGGATCAAACCGGCGATCAAGTCGATCCGCGCCGGTGCCAGTTTTTTTTACCTGCCAGATCAGGACCACGGCCGCGAGGCGAGCGTGTTTGTTCCCTTTTTTGGTCGCCCCAAGGCAACCCTGCCCGCGCTGCCCAAGCTGGTGAAGCTGACTGGTGCCAGAGCCGTGCCCATCTTCGCTAGCTATGACGAGGATGAGGGACGCTATCTGCTGGAGATTGAGCCGCCGTTTGACCCTTATCCCACCGCCGATCTGCTGGCAGACGTCAATGCCATGAACCGGGTGGTGGAGATGCAGGTGGCGCGCCATCCCGAGCAGTACATGTGGTTTCTCAAGATCTTCGAAACCCTGGAGCACCAGGAGGGGGATGACGGCCTCTATGAAGCGGGGATCCAGCGCATTCGTCAGGGCTTGCCGCCTGAACCTTGAAAGTTGGCCCGCTTGCGGGCCATTTTTGTTGGCACAGGCGCCTTTCGTATTTGGTCTGCTGATGGTGGTTTTTAAGGCGAACGGGTGGACAAAAACAGCGCAAACAGGGGATAACAGGGTGTCTTATGAAAGGGAGAGGCAGGTGAGCGTGCGCGGAGCTATCTTCGAGAGCGGAAATAGGGTAAAAGGGCGGCCATGAAAATTCCAAATCGAATCCAACCTCTGGTTGATGACGGCCTAGTCGATGAGGTCGTCAGCCGGTTGATGAGCGGCAAAGAGGCCGACGTCTATGTGGTGCGCTGCGGCGACGAGATCCGCTGCGCCAAAGTTTATAAAGAGGCGTCCAAGCGCAGCTTCAAGCAGGCCGTGGTCTATCAGGAGGGGCGCAAGGTGCGTAACAGCCGCAGCGCCCGCGCCATGGAGAAGGGCTCCAAGTACGGCCGCAAACAGCATGAAGAGGTGTGGCAGAACACCGAGGTCGACGCCCTGTTCAAGCTGGCGGCGGCCGGTGTGCGGGTGCCGCAGCCCTATGTCTGCCTCGATGGTGTCCTCTTGATGGAACTTATCACCGATGAGGATGGCAATGTCGCGCCGCGCCTCAACGATGTGGCACTCACCCCTGAGCAAGCGGTCATCGATCACCACAAGGTGATCCGATATGTGGTGCGCATGCTCTGCGCCGGTCTTATCCACGGCGATCTCTCCGAGTTCAATGTGCTGGTGGATGAACAGGGCCCTGTCATCATCGACCTGCCCCAGGTGGTGGATGCCGCCGCCAACAACCAGGCCAAGGCGATGCTGGAGCGGGACGTCAACAACATGCGCAACTACTACGGTATGTATGCCCCCGAGCTGCTCAAGACCCGTTATGCCCAGGAGATGTGGGCGCTGTTTGAAGATGGCAAACTCACCCCCGATAGCGAGCTGACCGGTCACTTTGAAGAGAGCCGCGCCGCCATCGATCTCGATTCGGTGCTGCAGGAGATCGAGAGCGCCGAGGAGGAGGCCTATGCCCGTCAGGCCCGGATGAAGGCGGAGCAGGAAGACAGCTACTAACGGTCTTGCCACGTTCGCAAAAAGAGCGCCTTCGGGGCGCTCTTTTTATTACTGCCACGGCTATGGTCGGCTGGGGCAGTGGGCTAGCTGATACATCTCCAGCCAGTTGCGATCCCCCGGATGGAAGCGCCGCCCCAGCAACACACCACCGGCGGCTGTAATCACCTTGCGGGAAGCCAGATTGTCTTGGTCACAGCAGATCAGCACCGGCGCTGCCAGTACCTGTTGTTGCACCCAGCGCAGCAGCACGGTCGCGGCCCCTTCGCCACGGCGAGAGGGGCGGGTTTCGTAACCGATATGACCCAGCCACTGGCGGGTTGCCTCATTGTCACCGTGACGCAGTCGCAGGGTGGCGATGATCTCCTCGCCATCGAGGGCAAAATAGGTGGTGGTCGGCAGGTATCCACTGGGCAAGTTGCACCCTTTGGCGTGATCCAGCAGGCTCTGTAGCCAGCCGTCCGGGTCAAATTGCGCCACCTGATAGAGCGGCTGTCTGTCCTCGGCGCATTCGGTGACATAGCGCCGGTAAGCCGGGGCATCTGCCAGCCTGGCCGGTCGGCACTGCAGAGCGAGCACTGCGCTCATGACAGGAGCGCGCAGGGCTGCAGCGGTTGCGGTTCGCTGTGGTGGGGTTCCAGCACGCAGGCCCGTTGCCTTCCAGCCTGTTTGGCGGCGTAAAGAGCCTGATCCGCTCGCAGGTAGGCCGCTTCAAATCCCTCGTCAGGGTGCAGCGAGGTGAGGCCGATGCTGAGGCTGATGGGGCCACCAGCCAGCGCCCGGGTCGCCTCGGCGATCTGCTGTTGCAGGCTGTGACAGTAGTCGGGCAGGGTCTGCGGGTCCGCCATCAGCAGCAGGGCCAGCTCATCGCCGCCAAGCCGACCGGCCATTCCCTCGGCAGGCAGGGTATTGGCGATCACCCGACCCACGGCCCGCAGCATGGCATCACCGGCGGGGTGACCGTGGCGGTCGTTGATCTGTTTGAAGTTGTCCAGATCGATCAGCAGCAGCTGGGCGGGGCTTGTCACCTCGCGGGCGCGCAGGGTCACCTGGCGTTCGAAATAGTGGCGGCTGAAGAGGCCGGTCAGCTCATCCTGATTGGCGCGCCGCTCCAGCTTGCGCTGGGTGGTCAGCAGGGCTTGCTGCTGGCGGGTGTGGACCAGGCTCAGCAGCAGATAACTGCGGGCGATGGTAAAGAGCAGGCTGAGCAGGATCACAGGCCCGAGCAGCGGGTCGGTGAAGGAGTTGGCCGCCAGCTCCGGTTGCCAGAGGTGTTTGGCGATCCGCAGCAGTTGCAACAGCAGTTGCAGGCCGAGCAGCAGAATGGCAAAGCGCAGCACCCGATAGACGGGGGCCAGCCGCTGGTAGCGCCAGAGCTGCCAGATAAGCAGCGCAATCTGCAGCGAGAGCACGCCGGAGAGCACGATGATCCGGCTGTGCACATCAAAGAGGGGTTGCTGCAGGGCGGTCAGGGCAAACAAAACGAAACCGCCGAGGGTAACGGCGGGCAGCAGCCAGCCCAGTTGGTCGGCTTCACGGCGAAAGAAGTGGCGCATACCCCGTTCATAGAGCAGGGTGGTCGACATCAACAGCAGGTTGGTGCAGAGAATATTGGCAAGGGATGCATTTCCCTCAAGGGGGCGCAGCAGCAGGCAGCAAAAAGCCCCCGCGATAACCAGTTCCCCCGCTGACCAGTAGATCAATGCCCTGATCTGGCGATGGGTGTGCCACATGGCGGCGAAAATGGTGGCGACCCCCACATGTGACAGCGTGACGAACAGCACCAGACTCAACAACTGGGCCGAGGAAAACAGACTTGGCATCAAGGGGCTCTCTGGGAAGTCACCTGTGAACGAACAGGCGATGGGGTATCGCCCGCTGGCAGTGGCCGATCACAACATGAATCCAACCTATTATCAATGGGTTAAATGGCCGAATGTGCTCACCTCCGACTTCTTGCACGATGGCAACTGCTGACTCGATTTATCAGAGCGCAAGAGGGCATTTTATTGTCTTGTCAGTCAATTTCGCTGCGTGAAAGGTGGTTGTGTTGGCGGCAGGGTGAACCCAACCGCCAGACGTTGTGCTAATCGCAGGTTGCAGCAGGCAAGCGCATTACTATGGCCTCCCTGTCCAGATGGGTCAGCAGACGGCGCACGTCGTTGAGGCGGATGATCAGGGTAGCGGTGTTGACCAGCGGATGGCACTGCACCTGTTCGGCCTGCCAGATGGCCTCGTCCACCACCAGCTCTACCGCTTTTTCCCTGTCGCGCACCATGGCGAGCAGGGTCACCGATCCCGGGGTGAGGCCGAGCACCGCATCGAGCCGCTCGGGGGAGCCAAAGCTCAGCCGTTTGACCCCGAGCATGGCTGCCAGCGCCTTGAGGTCGACCCGGTGCTCCTCCGGACTCACCACCAGAAACAGCCGCTCGCTTTTCGGGTCGCGCAAAAAGAGGTTCTTGGTCTTGGCGGCGGGCAGGTCGGGCAGCAACTTGCTCGCCTCCTCACAGGTAAACACCGGGGGATGGTCAAAGCGCTGGTAGGGGATAGCCAGCTGATCCAGCAGGGAATAGATTGCCATAGTGACTCCTTTCGTCGGCGAAGAGTGGTCAGAACGGGATGGGCGGGAATAACGACCGGATCGAGCTTACCAGTTTGACTCCCGCCTCGCAGCCAGCGTGATGATTGCGAGCAGGCACTGTATGAACGTACAATAGTCCCATTCTCGGACAGCCCCTTTACGCTTCATGACTGCAACCCAGCCCACCGTACCCGCCACTCCGCCCCTCGACGGTTTTATCCTGACCCGCCACGGTCGGGACGTGCGCGGTCGCAACGGGCAGCCTGCAACCACCGAAATCGTGATGTGGCTCTGGAGCGCGCAGGGGCCGGTGCGGGTGGTGGTGCCGGGGCAGGAGCCGGTGTTCTTTTTGCCGCAGAGCCACATGGCAGAAGCCGCCGAGCTGTTCAAAGGGGCCGGGGTGAGCGGGCGGTTTCGCCGCCTGCCGATGCACACCTTCGACGGTCGCCCCGTGGTGGGCTGCTATTTCGCTACCCTGAGCGCCTTTCACCGCGCCATCGAGCTGTTGCTCATTCGCGGGCTGGAGCACTTCGAGGCGGATATCCGGCTGCCGGAGCGCTTCCTGATGGAGCGTTTCATCACCGCTGGCGTGCGCTTCGATGGCCGGGCGGTGAAGAAGGGGGGCAAGCAGGGCTACTGGGAGGTGAACGAGGCACGCTGCGCGCCGCAGGCGGTGACACCGACCCTCTCCTGGGTGTCGCTGGATGTGGAGTGCGCCATGGACGGGGCCCTCTTCTCGGTCGGTCTTTATAGTGAGCAGGATGCGCGGGTCATCATGATCGGCACCCCGGAGGCGGATGCCGAGAGCTGGGGCACCCTGGTCCAGTGGGTAGAGGACGAGAGCTCCCTGCTGAGTGCGCTGGAGAGCTGGTTCAGTCTGCATGACCCCGACTTGGTGATTGGCTGGAACGTGGTCAACTTTGACTTTCGCCTGCTGCTACGCCGCGCCGAGCTTAACAAGCGGCGGCTGCGGCTCGGGCGGGGGCGCGAGCTCTGTTTCTGGCGCTCGTCACGGGGCGATCCCCAAACCGGCAACGTCATCATTCCCGGGCGCATGGTGCTCGACGGCATCGATACCCTCAAAAGCGCCACCTGGCAGTTTGCCAGCTACAGCCTGGATGCGGTGGCGAGCGAACTGCTCGGCCGTGGCAAGGATATCGAGGACGTGGCCAATCGGGGGGAGAAGATCACCGAGCTGTTCCACTCCGACAAGGAGGCGCTGGCCCGCTATAACCTGGAAGATTGCAAGCTGGTGTGGGAGATCTTCGACTACTGCCACCTTATCCCCTTTGCCATCGAGCGCGCCTCCCTCACCGGTCTTGAGCTGGACAGGGTAGGGGGCTCGGTGGCGGCCTTTACCAACCTCTATCTGCCGCGGCTGCATCGTGGCGGCTACGTGGCCCCCAATCTGCCGGCCGACGGTGGGTTGGCAAGCCCCGGCGGTTATGTGATGGACTCCAAACCCGGTCTCTATCGCCACGTGCTGGTACTTGATTTCAAGAGCCTCTACCCCAGCATCATCCGCACCTTCTGCATCGACCCCATGGGGCTCATCGAGGGGCTGCAGCATCCCGAGCACGCCATTCCGGGCTTTCGCGGCGCCATGTTCTCCCGCGAGCGGCACTTCTTGCCGGATCTCATCGCTACCTTGTGGGCGGCGCGGGATCGGGCCAAGGCCGCCAGCAACAAGGCGCTCTCCCAGGCCATCAAGATCATCATGAACTCTTTCTACGGCGTGCTGGGGTCGGGGGGCTGCCGTTTCTATGATCCGCGCCTAGCCTCGTCCATTACCCTGCGTGGCCACAGCATCATGCAGCAGACCCGCGAGTGGATTGAAGAGAAGGGGTTCGAGGTGATCTATGGCGACACCGACTCCACCTTTGTTCATCTGGGGCGCGAGACCAGCCCCGATGAGGCGGACGAGATCGGCCAGCGACTGGCTCAAATGATCAACGATAACTGGGCTGCACTGATCAGGCGCGAGTTCGACCTGCCGAGTTATCTCGAGATCCAGTACGAGACCCACTATCGCCGCTTTCTGATGCCCACCATCCGCGGGCTGGAGAAGGGCAGCAAGAAGCGCTATGCCGGTCTGGTTGGCAAGGCCAGTGAGGGGAGTGAACAGCTGGTGTTCAAGGGGCTCGAATCGGTGCGCACCGACTGGACCATGCTGGCCAAGCAGTTTCAGACCCGCCTCTATGAGCTGGTGTTTCACGATGAAGATCCCAGCGGCTATGTGCGCACCATGGTGGATGAGACTCGTGCCGGTCGTCACGACGATCTGCTTATCTATCGCAAACGGCTGCGCCAGAAGCTCGAGGAGTATCAGAAGAATGTACCGCCCCATGTGCGGGCGGCGCGGCTGGCCGATGAGGAGAACCTGCGCCGCGGTCTGCCCCAGCGCTATCAGCATCGGGGCTCCATCGCCTATCTGATGACCCTCAATGGCCCAGAACCGCTGGAGTACCGGCGCAGCGCCATCGATTACGAACACTATATCGACAAGCAGTTGCGACCCATTGCCGACGCCATCCTCCCCTTTATCGGCGAGTCGTTCGACCGGATCTGCGGTCAGCAGCTGGATCTTTTCTGATTGCTGCAAGTTGGCACTTTACTTCCCATGAACACTGGATAAAAATACAGTTATAAATCATGGAGAAGTTTCCTATGCGTCTTGAAATCATCATCGACAGAAAACATCATATCCCGACCTCGACCATGGAGGCGCTGCGTCAGGAGCTGCTCAAGCAGCTTGGCGAAAAATTCCCCGACATCCATGTGCGGGTCGCGCCGGGCAGTGCCATGGCCCTGACCGTTAGCCGTGCCAGCAAGGAAGACAAAGAGCTGGCCGAAGCCATGGTGCAGGAGGTGTGGGAGAACGCCGAGAGCTGGATGCCGGAAGAGAACGTCGCCTCCTGATCCCGCACTGTCAGTGGATAACTCGGGCGTTGGATAAATGGGCGGCGGATAAACAGGCATGCCCGCTAATGCACTGCTGATACCCATACAACGAAAAACGCAGCCAGGTGGCTGCGTTTTTTGTGGGTGGTGAGAGTCTCGCGGTGGTTTTTCTAGCTTTGGGTTGAGCTTGGCCCGTTACAACCCCGCCCAGCTTTTCAGGCTCTGCTGCTGCACCCGGCGATTGGCTTCGCGGATCTCCCCTTTGGCGCGCAGGTCCTTGATTGCGAGCGGCAGGGCTGCACGTACCTCGTCGCTGCTCATCCCGGCCTTGAGGGCAGGGTGATAGGCCATCTTGAGCAGCACATAGTCCAGCCCAGTCAAAAAGCTGTCGATGCTGTTGTCATTGAAGATGGAGGGAAACACCTTGTCCGAGTCGTTGGGCAGCCCCATCACCTGGGTGAACTCCTCCACCACGCAGTCGAGAAAACGCCCCTTGGCCCGGCTGTAGTCTACCGGAATGATGATGGTGGCACGGCTGATCTCGTGTTTCGCATTGGTTGCGAAGTTGGCAAGGCAGAGCCCCTCCTTGAGCGCCATCTTGACCGATGGGTCCCCCCCCATGGTGCGGTTGGCCCAGCTCTTCATCTTGCTGTAGTCGGTCATGATCAGGGTGAGGTTGGGCTTTGCGGCCACCATGCTGATGGAGTGGCCGGTGATGCGGGCCAGATGGGCCGCCTGAACCTTCACCACGTCGGCCTGTAGCGGCTTGTCACCCGACTCGTTGATAAGCTGCAGCCGGATCGGCTGCTGCCAGCGGGCGAAACGGGTCTGCCTGGCTTCGCCATACTCCCGCTCCATGGCGATGGCCATAAAGCTCTCGACCAGATAGCTATCGCTCTGCCAGCGCTCATCGGCCCGGGCGCTGTGGCCTGCGAGCAGAAGCAGCAGGGCCAGCAACCTGCGTGACGTGAAGCGGGGACGAGCAGTACGGTTCACGTTAGCCAATACCAAAGTGGCAATAAAGCGCGTGGCACTAAAGGGGGTGGCGGCAAATGACATGTTTCCTCCCTGAAACGGTTGTCAGCCTAGCGGTTGGCCTTGTCGATATCGCGCCAGGTGAGCCAGAGCCTGAGATCAAACTCCAGTTGATGATAGTCGGGCTCCATGTGCTGGCAGAGCTGGTAGAAGCTCTTGTTGTGATCCTTCTCTTTGATATGGGCCAGCTCGTGCACCACGATCATTTTCAGAAACGGGGGCGGTGCCTCCTTGAACAGGGCGGCGATGCGGATCTCGTTCTTGGCCTTGAGCTTGCTGCCCTGCACCCGGCTGACGTAGGTGTGCAGGCCGAGGGCATCCTTGATCACGTTGATCTTGCCATCGAACACCACCTTTGACAGGGGCGCCGAGCTCTTGAGGTAGCGGTTCTTCAGCTCCATGGTGTAGGCGAGCAACGCCTTGTCGCTCTGGATCTGGTGGCTCTCCGGATAGCGTTTGGCCAGCATCTCCCCCAGCTTGCCCGCCGCAATCAGCTGCTGTACCTGTGCCTTGAGGGGGTCGGGATAGCCGCCCAGATAAGTCAGTTCCGCCATGGTGTCACTCGTTACATCAAAAAGAGCGTCATTGTAGTTATCTCGGGCGGGCTTGCCTACTGCTGGCCGTCGCTGCAAGGGGCTTTGGCGCAAGAAAAAGGGCGGCCATTGCAACAATGGCCGCCCTGCGGGGCGTATTGACGATCAGCGTCGGCGATAGAGACCCGGATCCACCTCTTCGTAGTGGCTAGTCAGGTATTGATAGAAGGCGAGATGGGAAGGCGAGCTCGGTTTTTTCAGCTCCTCGCTCACCCGATCCGGCTTGGCGATGATGAACTTCGGATTCTGGCGCTGGATATCGGCCAGCACCCGCTCGCGCACGTCATAGGGTGGATTGACGTTGGCAAAGAAGAGATAGGCGGATGCCGGTTGGCGATCGGTCCACAGATAATATTGTGGCTGGATGCCATCGACCCAGATCTTGTCGCTCGGGCTGGTCTCGGCCTTGATGCGATCGACCCTTACCTGCGCCGCCGGATTGAAGGGGCGACCCTTGAGGGTGCCTTCCCAGGCGTTGTTGATCATCAGCAGCAGCATGGCCAGCGTCGCCAGCCAGGGGGTGGCACTGCGCACATCCCAGGCGCGCCAGAGGGGGATGAGGATCAGCACCGGCAGCGCCCACAGCAGGCTGGTGCCGAGCACCTCGTTGACCCGCTCGAGGGACCACTCCTTGGTGCTCCAGCCAAAGGCGAGTTGCTGGGCCAGCAGCCAGCTGGCGGTGAGCACCACCAGCGAGATGCAGAGCAGGCCGATGGCATCTGCCTGCTGTTCGCTGCGATCCAGCAATACTGCCAGCGGCAGCACCGCCAGTTGCAGATAGAGCACGTCGTAGTGATCGAACACATGGCCGGAGACCGAGTTGGCGATCAGGGTGAACAGCACCCCAAACAGGGTCGCCAGCAAGGCGGGCAGATACCACTCCTGACGGCGGCTCAGCATCAGAATGATGAAGGCGGGCAGCAGCATCACAAGGCCGGTGCGCAGCAGGCCAACGGCGCCCACCATGGGAGAGAAGCCATTGCCGTAGCTCCCTTCGAAGAAGATGTCGAAGGCGTAGTATTTGAAGGCCGCCAGCAGATCATGCTGCTGGAAGTAGGCGTAAAGCGGGCCGCCAATCAGCGCCAGCCCCAGCAGGCTGGAGATGAGCAGCAGAATGGCGTCACGCCACTTCTCATGCAGACACCAGTGGCAGAACAGCACCAGATACCAGGCCCCCCAGAAGGCGCCGTTGTTGGTGCGCATCCAGGCGACGATGGCGAAGGTGAGTGCCGCCACCAGTGCCGGCCACCAGCGAAATCCCTTGTCCAGCAGCAGGGTAATGAAGGCCCACTGGGCGATGAGGGCGAGGTGGAAGGTCCAGTCCTCGGTCATGTTGCCGTAGTAGTAACGGGTGCCGTAGAGAGCCAGCACCGCCAGCATGGCGCCAAGGCGCGCCTTGAACGAAAGGCCAAGTTGGGCAAAGGCCTGCCAGCTTGCCAGCAGTCCGAGCCAGCAGAGCACCCACTCCAGCGCCCAGATCCCGACAAATCCCCCCATTCCATAGCCCAGCGCGTCGAGAGCGAAGATCATCGGCCCCTTGATGTCGATCATGTCGCGATAGAGCACGCCACCTTCGCTCCACATCTTGCCCATCACCGCGAATAGCGAGGCATCAAAGCCCGGCGCCATGGCGTGGAAGAGCGGGTTGCGCAGACAGAAGAGCAGCGCCAGCAAGGCGGTCAGCAGCACAATGGCTGGCTTGATACCCGGGTTGACGCGAGGGGGAGTGAAACGGATGGAGTGATTCATGAAGTCGCCTGTTCCTGCAGCTGGTCTTGAAAGCGGGCCTATCTTGCCGAGCTAGTGAGTGCGATGCAATGGGGCAGGCCTGTGTGGGGCAAATATTCTCGAAAAAGCCCGGTTCTTGCAGGGAACCGGGCGCTGGCTGCGGCAATATTGGCCGTCAGGGGATGTGGCAAAGCCATTCCCCTTTGCATCAGCCTAGGTACTCAAGCAGGGGCGGCTGCGCTTCCAGTGTCGGCAGGTGACGGGCCCAGCGGATAAAGGCGTCGGCCAGGGTGATGCCGAGCTCCTGATTGTGCTGGGTCAGGGTACGCGCCAGTGCGGTGTAACCCTCCTTGCCGGAGGCGGTATAGGCGCTCGACACTCCGCGATAGACCTGTTCGGCATTGACCGCTTGCCACTGGCCGGGGGCGGCTTCCCACTCCAGTCGGGTGATGCGCTGACCCTTGGGCCGATCGGCCTGATAGGTGAATCGCACCCCTGCGGTGTAGGGGAAGCTGCCGTTGCCATTGCCGACCACGCCGTTGTTGGTGGCGTTGTCGATGGCATTCTCCAGCGCTTCCGCCAACTCGTGACCGTGCACCCGATAGAGGGTGAGGGGAATAGCAAACGGCAGCAGGCGACCGGCGATATCTGCTTCGCTCAGGGGGCCCGGCTCCAGCGAGCAGCGCACGCCGCCAGCGTTGTGCAGGGCAAAGTCCACCTCGCCTACCTGTTCACGGGCGGCGGTCAGCATGGCGCGGGCCACCAGCGGGGCGAGCTGGCTGCCGTGGGGCAGGGTGGCATCCGGCAGCCGCTGATGGGGAAGTGGCGCCGCCAGTCGGGTGACGATGCGCTGGCTCATGGTCTCTATCTCAGGCCGATAGCGTTTGGCCAGATGTTGTTCAAGCTGTGGATCCGGCTCGCAGAAGGTGAGCCCGGCGGGTGTGGTGGAGGCAAATGGCCAGGGCTGCCAGGGGAGCCACTCCAGCTGCCCCTGACTTTGCACGACGCGGCCTGCCTCATCGAAGGTGAGCTCGCAGACACCGAGGCAGAGGGCGCTGTGGCCAGCGTGCAAAATGGCCACCCCGTTGTTCATCAGCGGGTAGGTACCTTCGCTTGGCAGACCCAGCGGCGCGAGATCGCCGAGCAGGCTGTGGGTATGGCCGCCGATGATGAGGCTGAGCTCGGGGAAGCGCTCGGCCAGCAGCTTGTCCTGATCCAGCCCGAGGTGGCTCAGCAGCACGATATGGTGGATCCCTTCGCGCTTGATCTCCCGCAGCACTTTAGTGAGGGTCTCGGCGACCGCGTGGAAACGGGTGTGGGGATCCGGGTTGGCGATGGCAGCCATTTGGGCGAGGGTGATGCCGAGCAGCGCAAAGGGAACCCCGTCGATCACCCGACGATGCCAGGGCTGATGGGCGTCGTAGAGGTGGGGAATATCCCATAGCCCGAGTGGCGTGTCGGCAGGCTCCTGACTGTTGTCCAGATTGGCGGCCAGCACCGGAAAATCGAGCTGGCGCAAGAACTCCACCAACGGGCCGTTGCCCAGATCGAACTCGTGGTTGCCAAGTACCATGGCATCGGGGGCCAGCATGGCGAGCAGGTCGGCGTTGGCGCGCCCTTTGAAGCGGTTGAAATAGAGCGAGCCCTGAAAGGAGTCGCCACCGTGCAGAAACAGAAAACGCTGGCCGGCAGCTGCGGCTTTTGCACGCAGTTGGGTCAGTCGGGTCAGGATCCGGGCATAACCGCCGCACTGGGTGCGCCATTGGCCTTCACCGACAGGGGAGAAGCTCATGGGCGCGCCATCGAAGTGGGAGTGGCAATCACTGAAATGGGCAAGTTGAACCGTAATACTCATCTCGGTCCTCCTTAGGGGGAAAATGAGCACCGAGTCTACTGCAAAGGGGGGGGAGGATACCAGCCCGGCAGGGTGCCGGGCTGGTCAGCGATCAGGCGGGAACCATGATCTGGGTGGCGACGATCACCACCAGCAGGCCGACGGCGACCGGCATACTGGTGCGCTTGACCACTTCGAACGGCGAGAGCTTGCCCATCCCCGCACAGGCGACCACCACCCCGGAGACCGGAGAAATGGTGCGACCCAGGTTGGAGGCTTGCAGCATCGGGATTACCAGATAGGCCGGGTTGATGCCAAGGCTGCTGGCCAGGTTGGGGATCAGCTCCACGAAGGCGTAGAAGGGGGCATTACCCGAACCGGTGGTGAAGGCGGCCAGGGTGGTGATCACCACCAGTGACAGCATCATGATCAGGCCGCCGGAACCGAGATCCTGCGCGTGAGCCAGCAGGGTGTCGATAAAGCCGATGGTCATCAGACCCTGGGCGAAGACACCGGCACCGACCAGCAGCATGACCACACCGGCAAAGGCGTCAGCCATGTTGCGCCAGCAGACCTGCAGACCATCCAGCAGCTCCTTGCCATTGCGGATCCGCACGAGCTCCAGCAGGCTGGCCAACACCATGCACATGACGATGATGGTGACGATATCCAGCTGCGGACCCCATTTACCGTCAAACACCAGCACCCCGATGATGGGGGTAAAGGGCAGGATGGCGTAGAAAGCGGGGGCGGTAGTCACCAGATCACCCGGTGCGACCGGCTCGTTGTGTTCACCGGATTTCTGGTCAAGGTAGCGCTGCCAGAAGAAGTGGGTCACCGCCATGCAGGCGATCGCCACCAGCGAGATGGGCAGGGTCAGCTTGAAGGCAAAATCCAGCAGCGGCATGTTGGCGGCCTGAGCGGCCATCACCACGTCACCGGAGGTCGGTGCCAGAATGATAGCGGCTGGCGAGGCGCACACGGCCGCAGCCGCGCCACGGGAGATCCCCATGTTGACCATCAGTGGGAACAGGGTGGCCATCAACAACACGCCGAGGCCGGTAGCGGAGCTGACCGCCAGCGACATGGCGCAGGCCACCAGATAGGCAGCCACCAGCAGGATATAGGGGGACTTGATGATGCCGAGCGGTTTGCTGGCCAGCTTGACCAGAATGGTGTTGGCACCGATATGGCTCATATAGCCGGCGAAGCCGCACAGCACCATGATCAGCATCCCCAGTCCACCGCCACGGTCATTGAGCAGGAAGCGGACGTATTCGAAGATATCGGTTGCGATATAACCGGTGCTGACCACCTTGCTCGGTAGTACCGGTTTGCCC
Source organism: Aeromonas sp. s12 (assembly GCF_040907925.1). NCBI lineage: Bacteria > Pseudomonadati > Pseudomonadota > Gammaproteobacteria > Aeromonadales > Aeromonadaceae > Aeromonas > Aeromonas sp. s12. The sequence goes on from NZ_JBFOCT010000031.1 coordinate 28,123, forward strand.
ATCATGGCGGTGATGACCAGCAGCAGCAAGCCGCCGCTCAGCAGCACCCCGGTCGCGGAGTATCCTTTGAAAATGGCACGGCCCACCACCAGGGTGACCAGGGTGCCAACGATGAGTTCCAGCATATGTTGCCTTCTGATTGGATGAGAGTGGAGGGAGTCTATTCCGATAGGGGTAGAGTGGCGACTGGAAACAGGATGTTGTGTGAGCTAAATCAACGTTTAACCCCATGAACAGAATTAAAGAAAGGTAAAGGTACTTTACCCAGCGGGTTTGGCTACCTACCCTTGCCAGCCTTGGTTGTCTTTTGAGGCTTTTATATGGCGATTGGTGATTTTTCAGGCATTAAACGCTCTATTTTCCTGCTTGCGATGCTATTTTCACCTACTTGCGTGTTTGCGGTAACCAATGACGGTTTTCATCAAACCGGTCCTCATCAGGCGGTCGCCATGCGGCGTCTCATGGCTCCTCACTCTTATGGGGTACTGGTGGTTGCCGAGGGGAACAGACCCCGTTTTGCCGCGCTGGCATCCAAAACCACCGAAGCAAACTGCCTGGCCCGTCATGCCATCCGGGTAGATGGGGTCGCGCTGCTGGTCACCCCGAGATTCTATGCCAAAGAGGGAAAACGGGGACTTTGCGAGCTGTGGCTCAATGAGGGGGCAGATCAGGACTTTTTTGCCAACCGCCTTAAAAATGATCATTTTATTCAGATAGATGGTCATGACATCAATGTGAAAAACTATCACCTCGACTGGCAGCGCATCAGCCGTCATGCTCAATAAAAATACAGTTTTGGCCTTGTGCCATACTCTGCTCACGCAACCTGTGAGCGTGCTCTGATTTCTGGGCGCATCATTGTGTTGCGCCGCCTCGTCGTCACACATAGGCTATACCCGTCATCTGTGTGGCGGTGGGGTTCACCAAGGTTGGTACTCCGCCCGTGCAATCAAGGAAGGTAGTCTGGCATGGTCAGCAAGGTTTATGGAGTAGTGGGGGTCGGGTTGTTGCTGTTGCCCCTGATGAGTCAGGCTCAGCCGAGCCGGCCGCAAGTGGTGCCAGAGTCCCGCATCAATGTCCGTTTTTATGAGGTCAATGCAACCAGTCCGGAGCAGCTTGCCCGGGCGATTGCCCAAAGTGCCCCCAAGGTGAATGGCAAGCCCGTACTCGGCAAGGCGAGTTATCAGGTGGACTGGCAGCTGGATACCGAGCAGTTGCCGGGGCGCTGCCAGCTCAACCGGGTGACGGTAACCACCAACGCCACCGTGTTGCTGCCCCGCTGGCGTCAGAGTGCGAACAGTAACGAGCCTGCCCGCCAGCGCTGGGGGCGGCTGCTATCCAGCATGTTTGACTACGAATCCCGCTTCAAGGAGATGGTGCTGCAAGGGGCCAATCAGGTGGGCGGTGCGATTGCGGGATTACCCGGTCATGCAGATTGTCAGGCACTGCGCTATGCCGCGTGGGCAGCAGGTAGTGGCGAGCTGAGCAAGGTCAAGGGACGGCTCGACGGATTCCAGCGTCAGACAGGTTACGGCGAACAGCTCGGGGTGCACTGGCCCAAGTGAGCGCTATCTCAAGACGCAATATCCAGCATCGCACGATTTGATAAATAGAATGGCCGCCCGATAGGCGGCCATTCTATTTGCTTGCAGAGTCCGGTTCAGACCAGCGCCTTGCCTTTGAGCAGTTTGCGCACCCAGTAACGGGCTGGGTGGAGCGCTTCCAGCAGATCGGCGGCCAGCGGCAGGGGATCGCCGCAGATCTCGCTGGCGAGCAGCTCACCACAGAGCGGCGCCGAGCAGAGACCCCGCGAGCCGAGCGCACCCAGCACATAGAGGCCGGGGTGAAGGGGGAACTGCTGGGCGTTGTGCTGATCATGCTGCAGCTGCGCATAGTGATCCGCCAGACCTTGCAATCTGGCCACTGGCCCCACCACCGGCAGGTGATCCCGGCTGGCACAACGCACCCCTACGCGCGCCTCGTTGCCGCTCACATCCACTTCGGCGGGCCAGGTTTGCTCCGGCAGGCAGGCTTGCAACCGCACCTGATTCTGGATTTGCTCCTCGGCACGAAACTCAAGGCTGCTCTGGTTACGGCCATAGCTGGCACCAATACAGTGTTGATCGTTGTGCATAGGTGTGAGGTAGCCATCGTAGCAGAGCACCGTGTTGAGCTGACTCAAGCTGGCTGAGGTTGGCACATGACTCACCTGACCGCGCACCGGATAGAGCGGCAGCTCGGCAAAGGGGAGCAGTGCTGGCAACTGGTGTCCGGCGGCGACCACCAGATTGGGGGCCTGCCAGTGGCGGCCATCCTGGCTCTCTACTTGCCAGCCATCGGCCAGTTCAGTAATAGCGACCACCTCGGTGTTGAACACGACCTCCAGCAGGCCGCTGGCTTGCGCCTCTTTCAGGGCGGCTCGGGTGAGATCGGCCGGACAGAGCCAACCCCCCTGTGGGTAACTGACGCCGCTGTGGCCACAGGGCAGGCCAACCACCTGCTCTACCTCTGCTGTAGAGAGGGGATGCATCAGCTCGGACGGGAAGGGGCCCTGGTTCATTTTCGCCAACTTGGCTGCCGGTTTGTCGTCATAACCGAGCTGGGTCACTCCGCATAATTCGAAAGCGATAGGGTGGCGTTCGGCCAACGCCAGCAGCCGTTGGCGGGCATAGCCAAAGGCGAGCGAATAGAAGCGTGACAGGGCATCGTGCTCGCCGTTGAGCAGGGGATAGAGCGCCCCCTGACGATTGCCTGAGGCGCCGGTGGCCGGTTCGCCATCTGTACACAGCAATGTCACCTTGCGACCCCGCTCCACCAGAGAGAGCGCCGTCACGGCCGAGGCGATGCCGCCGCCGATGATCACTACCTCGCCAGTGCGTCCGGCAGGACGGGCATACCAGGGGGCGATGGTCTGCTGCGGCTGCTTGTCGGTGCGATCCCCCACCAGCATCTCCCGCTTGCTACCGTGGCCCTTCACCTTCTTCATGGCAAAACCGGCGGCAATCAGGCCGCGACGGACAAAACCGGCACAGGTAAAGGTGGCAATGGAGCAATCGGGACGGGCGAGGCGAGCGAGACCATCAAACAGCTCCTGTGTCCACATCTCCGGGTTCTTGGCCGGGGAGAAACCATCCAGATACCAGGCATCCACCAGACCTTCTGCCCGATGAGGCACCTGCGGCAGCATATCCTTGATATCGCCAAACCAGAGATCGAGGCGAATGCGGCCACCCGCAAAATGCAGGCGGTGGCAACCGGAAACCGGCAGCGGCCATTGGGCGACAAGATCCTGACTCAAGTGGCCAAGTTCAGGCCAGGCGGCCAGCGCCTTGCGCAGATCGTCTTGGGTCAGGGGGTATTTCTCGAAACTGATGAAGTGCAGACGGGAGCCGTTGCCGGATTGAGGCGCCTGTTCCAGGAAGGCTTGCATTGTCGCCAGAAAGTTAAGGCCTGTGCCGAAACCTGTTTCACCTATCACGAAACTGTCACTATCGTGGTGCGAAAATCGCGCAGGTAGCCGGTTTTGCTGCAAAAAGACGTAGCGGGTTTCACTTAGACCGTTATCATTGGAAAAGTACACATCCCCGAAGTCACTGGAGACAGGAGTTCCCGCTTCATTCCAGTCCAATCGGGCATGATGTAAGGATGTTTGACTCACGTTTTCCTCGGCTCGCGTCACAAAATCGCGGGCATTCTACGTGAAAGCAGACCAGTTTGGCAGCCGAAAGCGGGTAGACTTGGCGCCAGTTTTTCCAGACGAGATGAATTAATGAGAAGAGCAGTGATCACCGGTATCGGCGTCATCTCCAGTATCGGCAACAACAAGGAAGAAGTGCTGGCCTCCCTGAAAGCAGGTAAATCCGGCATCACCTATTCCGAGCAGTTCGAGCAGCACAACCTGCGCAGCCGTGTCTGGGGTAACATCAAACTCGATCCGTCTGAACTGATCGACCGTAAAGTCATGCGTTTCATGGGCGACGCTGCGGCCTACGCCTACCTCTCCATGCAGCAGGCCATTGAAGATGCCGGTCTGGCGGAAGATCAGGTCTCCAACGAGCGTACCGGCCTGGTGGTCGGTTCAGGTGGTGCCTCCGGCAAGAACACCTCGGAATCTGTGGACATCGCCCGTGAGAAAGGGGTCAAGCGTGTGGGCCCTTACATGGTGCCGCGCACCATGTCCTCCACCACTTCCGCTTGCCTCGCGACCCCGTTCCAGATCAAGGGTGTCAACTACTCCATCAGCTCAGCTTGCGCCACCTCTGCGCACTGCATCGGTCACGCACTTGAGCTGATCCAGCTTGGCAAACAGGATGTGGTCTTCGCCGGTGGTGGTGAAGAGCTGGACTGGTCCTCTACCATCCAGTTTGACGCCATGGGCGCCCTCTCCACCAAGTACAACGACACGCCGGAAAAAGCGTCCCGTACCTATGATGCGAACCGCGACGGTTTCGTTATCTCCGGTGGTGGCGGCATTCTGGTGATCGAAGAGCTGGAACATGCGCTGGCGCGTGGCGCTCACATCTATGCTGAGCTGACTGGCTATGGTGCTACCTCCGATGGCTATGACATGGTCGCGCCGAGCGGTGAAGGCGCGGTGCGTTGCATGAAGATGGCGATGCAGGGTGTGGGCAAGGTTGATTACATCAACACCCACGGCACCTCCACTCCGGTGGGTGATACCAAAGAGCTGGAAGCTATCCAGACTCTGTTTGGCGCCAACGGTCCCAAGATCTCTGCCACCAAGGCGATGACCGGCCATGCGCTGGGCGCTGCGGGCGTGCACGAGGCTGTCTACTCCCTGCTGATGATGGAACACGGCTTTATCGCTCCCAGCATCAACATCGAGACTCTGGACGAGAAGGCCGAAGGTCTGCCCATCGTGCGTGAGTACGAAGTGGCCGAACTCAACACCGTCATGTCCAACAGCTTCGGCTTTGGCGGTACCAACGCTTCTCTGGTGTTCAGCAAGTTCAAAGCTTGATCATCCGGTTGATATGAAAAAAGCGCCTCAGGGCGCTTTTTTTGTCTTCGGGATCTGCCATCACTCATTGCAGAGCAGAGCAGAGCAGAGCAGAGCAGAGCAGAGCAGAGCAGAGCAGAGCAGAGCAGAGCAGAGCAGAGCAGAGCAGAGCAGAGCAGAGCAGAGCAGAGCAGAGCAGAGCAGAGCAGAGCAGAGCAGAGCAGAGCAGAGCAGAGCAGAGCAGAGCAGAGCAGAGCAGAGCAGAGCAGAGCAGAGCAGAGCAGAGCAGAGCAGAGCAGAGCAGAGCAGAGCAGAGCAGAGCAGAGCAGAGCAGAGCAGAGCAGAGCAGAGCAGAGCAGAGCAGAGCAGAGCAGAGCAGAGCAGAGCAGAGCAGAGCAGAGCAGAGCAGAGCAGAGCAGAGCAGAGCAGAGCAGAGCAGAGCAGAGCAGAGCAGAGCAGAGCAGAGCAGAGCAGAGCAGAGCAGAGCAGAGCAGAGCATCGACCACTGTGGAATAGGGGGAGTGGGTTGGTGGCAGATTTCAGCGCAGATGGGGGGGCCACACCAATGAGCCTGCTCCGCACTTGGGAGAAAGGCAGATAGCAAGAAGGGAGCCTGAGGCTCCCTTCTTTGTTAGCGGTAATGTGATAGCTGCTGGCTAGAACCAGAAGCCGATGATAAAGGAGCCCGCAAGGGTCAGCATCACGTTGGCCACCGCATAGGTACCGGCATAGCCGAGTGCCGGAATGGAGCTGTTGGCTGCCTCGTTGACCACATCCATCGCCGGGGCACAGGTACGGGCACCTGTGATGGCACCGAGCAGCAGCGCCGGGTTCATCTTGAGCACCCAGACCCCGAACAGATAGCCTACCAGCACCGGCAAGGTGGTCACCAGCATGCCGGAGAAGAGCACTACCGTACCCACCTCGCTGAGGTGGTCGAGGATGCCGCCACCGGCTTTCAGACCCGTACTCACCATAAAGACCGCCAGACCGAGATCCTTGGCCAATCTGAGCGCGCCGGGCGGCACATAGCCGACCGTCGGGTGGTTGGCCCGCAGGTAACCCATCAGAATGCCTGCCAGCAGCAGGCCGACGGCGTTGCCGAGACCGAATTCGATCTGACCGAACACCAGCGAAACGGAGCCGATCAGCAGGCCGAGTACGAAGAAGGTGGTGAAGGCCACCAGATCCGTGGTCTGGCTGTGGATGCTGATAAAGCCGATCTTGTTGGCCAGCAGTTTGACCCGCTGTTTCTCGCCACTGATCTGCAGCACGTCGCCCTTTTGCAACATGATGTTGCGATCGAACGGCATCTCGATTTGGGAGCGTACCACCCGGTTGAGGAAGCACCCTTTCTCGGTGAGGTTGAGCTCCACCAGATGGCGGCCGACCACCGAGTCATTCTTTACCACTATCTCTTCGGTGACGATCTGCAGGTCGAGCAGGTTGCGGTCGAACACCTCTTTACCGTTGCGGTAGTTGACGTCCAGCTTCTCGTGGCTCTCGGGATAGCCCACCAGAGCGATCTCATCCCCTTCCTGAATAACGGCATCGCCATCGGGACTGGCCAGAATGCCGTTGCGGCGGATCCGCTCTACATAGCAGCCGGTATGGGGATAGATGCCGGTCTCCCGCAGGGTACGGCCACCGATCCAGGCTGCCAGTTCGGGGCCCACCCGATAGGCGCGGATGATGGGCAGATAGGTCTTGCGACTCTCGCTGTCGGAGAGACCCCGCTCACGGGCGATTTTTTGCGCCTCGGTATTGAGGTCGAGGCGTGCCAGCGAGGGGAGATAGCGCACCACCAGCATCAGGCCCACCAGACCCACCAGATAGGTCAGGGCGTAGCCGATGCCCATGTTGTCGAGCACCGCCTGCATATCGGTCTGATGGGGCAGGTTGAGCAGACCGCTGCGCAAGGCATCCTGGGCACCTACCAGCGCGGGGGTCGAGGTGAGGGAACCCGCCAGGATCCCCGCCGCCATGCCCGGCCCCAGATTGAAGAACTTGGCCAGCCCCACCGTCAGCAGCAGGGCGGTCAGCAAGATCACCAGGGTCAGGGTGATGTAGTGGATGCCGTCGCGCAGGAAGACGCTGAAGAAATGAGGGCCCGCCTCGATCCCCACACAGAAGATGAACAGCATAAAGCCGACGTTTTCAGTGGTGGCTGCAAATTCGAAGCCCATCTGGCCGAACAGCAGGGCGGTAAACAGCACACCTATGGTGTTGCCAATCTGAAAGTTGCCAATTCGCACCTTGCCAAGCAGCAGGCCGAAGGCCAATACCACGAACAGCAGCAGGGAGTCGCTTTGATGTAGCAGTGTCACGAAATCTATGGTCATGCCCGGAAAAACCGAGGAAAAAAGTGGGGTCGATATTGTGCCGGATCTATCCCCAATAAAGAAGCGCAAGGGTGCGATTAATCGGACGTTATCGGACGCTATTTGTGGAGCCGGCGGCGTGATAGGGAGACAAGCGGATGAAATCTGGCAATTTTTGCTGTAACCGCCGTTGTCAATTAGTGAAATCTGCTGCCCGCGACCGAAGAGCTCTGGCGCAGGCCGATATTTTAGATTCTGCTGTTCAGCCGCTTGGCGGGGATCAGTTTCAGCAGATTCAACCGATGGCCGCCATGGTTGGCTGAGGGGCAAATCAGCTTGATATTTGCCCGTTCGCCCACAGGGAAAGGGTTGGCAAAAAGATACCTCTGAAAAGTGCCAATAGAGCCTGTCACCTCACTGTTCCTGAGGGGGCAAAAAAACAGCATAAAATCAGGTTGGCCAGCAAAATGACTCTTCGCCGGGGGCCATCAAGGGCAATCCCGCGTCCTGACAGGGCTTGCTGCACTTACCCACAGAATCTGTGGATAACCCTGTTTATGAAACTTGTTCATCGCCCTGAAAGCCGCGCCAGTACTGGGATGCAAGGGCTGTTCAAAAAATACCGGAAGAAAAATGTTTGTATAAAAATCAAATAGTTAGATGCGACAGGAGAAAACTCTGTCGAGCCAGGACGGGTAACAAAAGGGAGCGTCAGCAGCAAGAAGGATCTTGTGCATTAAAATTGGCAGGAGAGGGCACTAAAGTGGATAACTTGCACCGAGATGGTGAGGAATTTGGCTCCCCCGACTGGACTTGAACCAGTGACATACGGATTAACAGTCCGCCGTTCTACCGACTGAACTACGGGGGAACATCAGGCAAGGAGGAGCATCATACAGAAGGTGTCTGAGGTGGTCAAGCCATTCGCGGTATGATGGCACGGGTGTACCGCTGCCAAACCCTCGGTTACACTGCTCCTTTGCTGTTTTGTGTCGGGAGTGTTCATGAGCAAATTGTTCAAGTTAGCCAGCCAGTTTCAACCTGCCGGTGATCAGCCCACGGCGATTGCCCAACTGCTGGATGGCATCGAGTCGGGGCTGGCCCACCAGACCCTGCTCGGGGTGACCGGTTCGGGCAAGACCTTCACCATGGCCAATGTCATCGCCACTCTGAATCGCCCGACCATGATCCTGGCTCCCAACAAGACCCTGGCCGCCCAGCTCTATGGTGAGATGAAGGAGTTCTTCCCCGACAACGCGGTGGAGTATTTCGTCTCCTACTACGACTATTACCAGCCCGAAGCCTATGTGCCGACCACCGACACCTTTATAGAGAAGGATGCCTCCATCAACGATCACATCGAGCAGATGCGATTGTCGGCCACCAAGGCGTTGCTGGAGCGGCGCGACGTGGTGATCGTTGCTTCGGTGTCGGCCATCTATGGTCTGGGGGATCCCCAAGCTTATCTGAGCATGATGCTGCACCTCAAAGTGGGGGATGTGATCAACCAGCGGGATATCCTGCGTCGCCTCGCCGAGCTGCAGTACACCCGCAACGACATGGCGTTTCAACGCGGCACCTTCCGGGTGCGCGGTGAAGTGATCGACATCTACCCTGCCGAATCGGACAAGCTGGCCCTGCGGGTAGAACTCTTTGATGAAGAGGTGGAGCGGCTCTCCCAGTTCGATCCCCTGACCGGTGCCATAGAGCAGACGGTAGTGCGCTACACCATCTACCCCAAGACCCACTACGCTACCCCGCGCGAGACCATTCTGGGGGCTATCGAGCATATCAAGGAGGAGCTGCGCAGTCGCCGCGAGCAACTGTTGTCTCTCAACAAGTTGGTGGAGGAGCAGCGCATCAGCCAGCGCACCCAGTTCGACATGGAGATGATGCAGGAGCTGGGTTACTGCTCCGGCATCGAGAACTACAGCCGCTACCTCTCCGGTCGTGCGCCGGGGGAGCCGCCGCCCACCCTGTTTGACTACCTGCCGGGGGATGGTTTGCTCATCATCGATGAGTCCCACGTCACGGTGCCGCAGATCGGCGCCATGTTCAAAGGGGACCGCTCCCGCAAGGAGACCCTGGTGGAGTACGGCTTCCGGCTCCCCTCGGCGCTGGACAACCGGCCGCTCAAGTTCGACGAATTTGAAGCGCTGATGCCGCAGACGGTGTTTGTCTCGGCGACTCCCGGCCCCTACGAGCTGGAGAAGTCCGGCGGCGATGTGGTGCAGCAGGTGGTGCGCCCAACCGGCCTGCTCGATCCGGAGATCGAGGTGCGTCCGGTGACCACGCAGGTGGACGATCTGCTCTCCGAGATCCGCAAGCGGGTCGCCGTCGAGGAGCGGGTGCTGGTCACGACCCTGACCAAGCGGATGGCGGAAGACTTGACCGAGTATCTGGCGGAGCACGACGTCAAGGTGCGCTATCTCCACTCTGATATCGATACGGTCGAACGGGTGGAGATCATCCGCGATCTGCGCCTTGGCAAGTTCGATGTGCTGGTGGGCATCAACCTGCTGCGGGAAGGTCTCGACATGCCGGAAGTGTCGCTGGTGGCGATTCTCGATGCAGATAAAGAGGGCTTCCTGCGCTCCACTCGTTCACTGATCCAGACCATCGGCCGTGCGGCGCGTAACCTCAACGGCAAGGTCATTCTCTACGGCGATACCATCACCAACTCGATGAAGGTAGCCATTGAGGAGACCGAGCGGCGCCGCGCCTTGCAGCATGCCCATAACCTCAAGCATGGGATCACCCCCAAAGGGCTCAACAAATCCATTGGCGATGTGATGGACATGGGGGGCAGCCGCACGGCAGGTAAACCAGGCAAGGGGATGCGCAAGGCAGCCGAGCCGCAAGGGGAATACCATGTCCGCTCTGCCAGCGAGATTGCCAAAGAGATCAAGCGGATGGAGGAGCAGATGTTCCAGCATGCCCGGGATCTGGAGTTCGAACAGGCGGCAGCACTGCGGGATCAGATCCAGCAGTTGCGCAGCGAGTTGATCGAGTCATGAGCCGCAAACGCTGGCTGATTTGGCAACGACTTCGTCGTCTCTATCATGGTTTTCGCCATCCTGGTACCCCCTGGTGGGCGAGGGGCCTGGTGATCCTTATCCTGCTCTATGGCATCAGTCCGGTGGATCTTATCCCCGACGTGGTACCCTTGCTGGGTTGGTTCGATGATGTGACCCTGCTGCTGGTGTTGCTATGGGGTTGGGAGCGTTGTTTGCCCTCCGCAGTGCGCAGCGATCTAGAACAGGCCTCCTAGTTCACCTTTTCAACACCACGCTCGACATCACTCTTTGTGCCCCCACCCTCGAAGGAAGCGGAAAAACGGTTTCATTTGAAGGTGGGCGCTTCGGGATGAAAAAGAGGCTGCCTCGGTGATTGTCGCCCGGATGGCATTGGCGTAGACTCCACGCCGTTCACTTTATGGGTATGGAAAAATGGATCTGATCCTCTTTGCAATCGACTTTATCCTGCACGTTGACGTGCATTTGAAAGAGCTGTTTGAGAACTATGGCGTCTGGGTTTACGCCATCCTGTTTCTGATCATCTTCTGTGAAACAGGGTTGGTAGTGACGCCGTTCCTGCCGGGTGACTCCCTGCTGTTTGCCGCCGGTGCGCTCACCGTGGGCAGCGTGCTGGACGTCCATACCCTGTCGGCCGTGCTGATCATCGCTGCCGTGCTGGGCAACGTGGTCAACTACACCATTGGTCACTTCTTCGGCGAGCAGCTGTTCCGCAACCCGGACTCCAAAATCTTCCGCCGGGATTATCTGGAGAAGACCCACGCCTTCTATGCCAAGCATGGTGGCAAGACCATCATCATCACCCGCTTCCTGCCTATCGTGCGTACCTTTGCGCCGTTCGTGGCAGGGATGGGGGCCATGACCTATCCGCGCTTCCTGGCGTTCAACCTGGTTGGCGGTCTGCTGTGGGTACTCTCTTTTGTCTATGCCGGCCACTTCTTTGGCAATCTGCCGGTGGTGCGTCACAACTTTACCCTGCTGATCTTCGGCATCATTGGTATCTCCCTGTTGCCCATGGTGATTGGCGCGGTCAAGGCCAAGATGGGTACTGCCAAGGCGTAACCAGAAATAGGGTCAGCCAGAACGAGAAAGGGGGATCCATGATGGCTCCCCCTTTTTATCTTCACGCGGGCATGACACTCAGTTGCAGCAGCGTCCTTTCACCAGATTGCCGATGGCCACCACGGTGAAGACCAACAGGTAAGCGGCGAAGATGACAACCAGCCACTGGGGCATGGAGTAACCGAAGAACTGCCAGGTGATCTGGGCACAATCCCCTTCAGGCATAAAGAGCCAGGGGAGCCACTGATCGAGTGGAGCCCAGCTCGGGAAGTCGGCAAACGGGCTGCAGACGTTGAACGGGGAGGGGTTGACCTGATAGTCCACATGCTTGAGGGCCAGCTGGAAGCCGCGGAAGGCACTGTAGCCCCACAGCAACATGGCACTCCAGCGAACATACCACTTATCCGGCGCCACCATGCCGAGCAGACCGGCGGCCAGCACCCCCAGGGTCGCCAACCGTTCGTAAACGCACATCACGCACGGGGAGAGGCCCAGTACATGCTGGAAGAAGAGGGCACACAACTCGAGGAACAGGGCTGATGCTGCCAACAGGCCCCAAGCCAGCCGATGGGCGGCAATACGGCGGAGAAACTCGATCATCTCATTGATCTCTCAGAAAAAACAGTGGCTGAATTAGAGCAGAGCGGGGCAGAAAAGAAAAGGGCCCTGAAAGGGCCCTCGGAAACCATCTCAATGGATTAATGCAGCGCCGGCTGTACCGCTGGCAGCGCACTCTCCATCACCAGCCATCCATGCTGATAGAACCACTCGGTGGCAGGACCAAGCAGCAATTCGACAGAGAAAAAGCCGATCAGCCCCAGCACCAATGTGTAGGGCAGCGCCATCCAGACCATGCGGCCATAGGAGAGACGCAGCAGCGGCGCCAATGCCGAAGTGAGCATAAACAGGAAGGCGGCCTGACCATTGGGGGTGGCGACCGACGGCAGGTTGGTACCTGTGTTGATGGCTACCGCCAGCAGATCGAACTGGGCGCGGTCGATGGCACCATTGAGCATGGCCGTCTTCACCTCATTGATGTAGACGGTGCCGACAAAGACGTTGTCACTGACCATGGAGAGCACCCCGTTGGCCAGATAGAAGAGGGCCAGCTGGTTCTCAGGTTTGGCTGCCAATACTAGCTGGATCACCGGCTTGAACAGCTGCTGATCGATGATGACGGCGACCACGCTGAAGAAGACTGCCAGCAGGGCGGTGAAGGGGAGTGCCTCCTGGAAGGCTTTACCCAGCGAGTGCTCCTCGGTGATCCCGGTCAGGGAGGTGGCCAGCACGATGACTGAGAGACCAATCAGGCCAACGGCTGCCAGGTGCATGGCCAGACCGACAATCAGCCAGACCGCAATCAACGCCTGAACGATCAGCTTGGCCTTGTCTTGCGGGCTGCGTTTAGCTTCATCGTAGCGGTTGTACTCCTCCATGATGGCGCGCACCGTGTCCGGCAGGCGGGCACCATAGCCAAACCAGCGGAACTGTTCCACCAGCACGCAGGTCAGCAGACCGCAGATAAAGACGGGGATGGTGACGGGAGACATGCGAATGGCAAATTCGGCGAAGTTCCAGCTGGCTTGCTCGCCGATGATGAGGTTTTGCGGCTCGCCCACCAGAGTGCAGACACCACCCAGCGCGGTACCGATGGCGGCATGCATCATCAGGCTGCGCAGGAAGGCACGAAAATCGTCGAGATCCTGGCGATTGAGCTCGGCGACTTCCTTATCATCGGTATGGTCATGGCTGTGACCAAACTCCTTGCCGGACGAGACCTTGTGATAAATGGCATAAAAGCCGGTGGCGACGCTGATCACAACGGCAATCACGGTCAGGGCATCGAGAAAAGCCGACAGGAAGGCGGAGACCAGACAGAAGGAGAGGGAGAGCAGGATCTTGGAGCGTACGCCGATCAGCAGCTTGGTGAAGACATAGAGTAGCAGCTGCTTCATGAAATAGATGCCTGCCACCATGAACACCAGCAACAGCAGCACTTCGATATTGGCGACCAGCTCGTGCTTGACCTGATCGGCGGAGGTCATGCCGATCAACACGGCTTCGATCGCGAGCAGACCACCCGGTTGCAGGGGGTAGCACTTGAGGGCCATGGCCAGGGTGAAGATAAACTCAACGACCAGTAACCAGCCCGCAATGAAAGGATCAAGGTGGAAGGCAATCGGATTGATTACCAGAAATAGCAAGATGGCGCTTTTATACCACTGTGGTGCATTGCCCAAGAAGTTCTTGGCGAATGCCTGCCCTAGGCTTATTGGCATGATAATGGGTCTCAACTTTGTTGTTAGGATCTGCTTCTATGCAGTCAAGGATGATTCGACCTGTGCCTCCGGATGTTGGCCTTTATCTGTCTGATTCCTCGTGATTTTAATCAAAAAGCGTGACGATTATAAATGATAGCCGATGGAACTCTGCCCATCTGTCTGTTTTATAACCACCTTGTCGGGGTTGGCTGGCTCCCTCGTGGCGATTAGATACATATTCCCAACACTATATTTGCCATATGTGAGCAGAGGACTGACCTTATGCTTGCCAGCCATCATCGCTTTGATATCATTCGTCAGCCTTTTTACGCATTACAACAGAGTCAATTCATGGTTATAAAAGCGCAGAGCCCAGCTGGGTTTGCCGAGGAATACATCATCGAGTCCATCTGGAACAATCGCTTTCCTCCCGGATCTATTCTGCCCGCCGAGCGTGAATTATCCGAGTTGATCGGGGTGACGCGGACGACCTTGCGCGAAGTGCTGCAGCGACTGGCCCGTGATGGCTGGTTGACCATACAGCATGGCAAGCCGACCAAGGTGAACAATTTCTGGGAAACCTCCGGCCTCAATATTCTGGAGACATTGGCTCGTCTGGATCAGGACAAGGTACCTGATCTGATAGCTCAGCTGCTCTCCGCCCGTACCCACATCTGCACCATCTTTATCCGCGGGGCGATCCGTCACAATCCGGAACAGGCCGCCGAGATCCTGCGTGGCGCCGATGGGGTCGAGAACAACGCACAGGCTTATGCCGAGTTCGATTATCGTCTGCACCACCAGCTGGCGTTTGCTTCCGGCAATCCGATCTACGCTTTGATCCTGAACGGTTTCAAAGGTTTGTACAGCCGGGTTGGCAGCTACTACTTCTCCGACAAGCAGGCCCGCGAGACCGCAGATGCCTACTACAAGACCCTGCTCAATCTGGCGGAGACCAAGAACCACGAAGCCGTGTTCATGACGGTGCGTCAGTACGGTATCGAGTCCGGCAAGCTGTGGACACGCCTGCGTCAGGACATGCCAAGCGATCTGTGCGACAACTGATCCCTTGCCTGTGCTGTCCAAGAAACGCGCCATTCGGCGCGTTTTTTTATTCCGCCGTGTTTGTGTCTATCCTTGACTGGTGGTGGTAATTGTTTGAACTACATGGATATTTGGCCAAAAAGCTTGATCCAGCGCAAATGAACCCTGCATTTATCACTTTGGTGGCATAGGACCCAACCGCTGATTGAGGTCAAATGGAGGCATCAAGAGCGGAGCCAATATCCGCCAGAAGGAACACACCTTTCACCGGATGAAGGACACAACAATGAGTCTTCTTGAACACACCATCTGGACAGTACTGGGATATGGGGCCATGCCCTTCATCTTTCTGAGCGGATTCGTGGCGGTGGCAGTGACCTGTTGCATGCTGCTGAATGCGTTCGGGGTACAGTCCGCCGAGAAGTGAGTCGCTTCTCCATGCCGCCAAATGCCAGTCTTCGGACTGGCATTTGTTTTTTGTGTCTTTTAAAGCACTTATCCCGGCAGGGAAGGGGAAATCTTTGGTCAGGATGGTCGAACCTGCCGCCGATTTTGATTACACTGGCGCCCGTATTTCCCACTCACCCTTCTCTTATCAGGTGTTCAAGGTTTTCTATGGCTCTCAAGGCAACCGTATTCAAGGCCCAGATCAGTTTGTCTGATATGGATCGCAATCTGTATCAGGACTTCTCCCTCACGCTGGCGCGCCACCCCTCCGAAACCGATGAGCGGATGATGATCCGGCTGGCGGCCTTTGCCTGGCACGCCGCCGAGCGACTGGAGTTCACCAAGGGATTGAGCGCCGATGATGAACCCGAGCTCTGGTGCAAGAACTACTCGGACGAAATAGAGCTCTGGATCGAGCTGGGCCAACCCGATGAAAAACGGCTGAAAAAGGCCTGTAACCGCGCCCGTCAGGTGGTGCTCTACCTCTACGGCGGTCGTGGCACCAGCGTCTGGTGGAAGCAGAACCAGGGCAAGCTGAGCCAGCATGACAACCTCAGCATCATCGAACTCTCCGACAGCCAGACTCTGCCGCTCACCGCCATGGTCGAGCGCACCATGCAGCTCACCTGCACTATCTCCGATGGTCAGCTCTGGGTCAGTAACGGCGCACTGGAAGTGACGCTGGATCCGGTGGTGCTGATGGGCAAACCGGCCCGCGAACTGTAACGGACGCCGCCCATGTTCAGCGCCTTGCTCAATATCGTCATCCCGGTGTTCGGTGTGGTCGGGCTCGGCGCCCTCTACGGGCGATTGCGACCGGGGGCTGCGCTCGGTTACGTCAATCGAGCCAATATCGAGCTGTTTACCCCGGCGCTGGTCTTCTCCGCGCTGGTCAAGTATCCGCTGGCACTGGCGGAGCATCTGCCGTTGATTGCGGCGGGGGCGCTGGTTATTCTTTTACCCGGTCTGCTGCTCGCACTGCTCAAACTCAAAGGGATTGAGCGGGCAGCGCTGATCTTGCCCGCCATGTTCCGAAATACTGGCAATCTCGGTATCCCCTTGATGTTGCTAGCGTTTGGCGAGCAGCAACTGGGGGCCATCGTGATCCTCTTTGTGCTCTCCAATCTGCTGCACTTCTCGGTCGGCATGTTTATCCTCTCGGCCAATACCTCCCGCTGGCTGTGGCTGCGCAGCCCGGTGCTCTGGGCCGCGCTGGCCGGTTTGCTGGTGGCCAACCTGCACATTGCGCTGCCGGAATATGTGGTGACCACGGCCTCGCTGCTCGGTCAGATCTCGGTGCCCCTGATGCTCTTTGCGCTGGGCATTCGCCTGATGGAGGGGGAGCTTGATCACCTTGGCCTCGCGCTCAAGTGCAACCTGCTCTATCTGCTGGCGGGGGGATTGGCGCTGCTGCTGGCGATCTGGCTGTTGCCGCTCAAGACGGAGTGGATCCCGCTGTTGATGTTGTCGGTTTCCTTGCCCCCTGCGGTCTTGAATTACATGCTCTGCGAGCAGTATCACTGCCAGCCGGACAAGGTGGCCAGTATCGTGCTCGGCGGCAATGCCCTCTCTGTGCTAGTGATCCCGCTGGCGGTCTGGTTGGCACTTCATCTGCCCGGCTAAGCCAGATTGTATTGGTGCGACGGTGCGACTCACTGGCCAATTGCTTGATCGAACCGAGTCACAGTCGTTCGCATCTCATCCTTGCAGGGGAAAGTTAGCCTATCAGGATCAGCAAGCTCTTCCATGCCATCTCTGTCCATTATTGCCTCCGTGATACATCTGTCGTCCCCGTATCCGGCCCCTGAGCCCCAGGGCTAACGGCGACAGCTATAGTTGAAAAAGAGCTGACTGACACTGTTTAACCAATGCCAGTGAGGGAAACCGGATGAGCACAAGTGAGCAATCTGATCCTGTGGGGCAGGCAAAATCGCGCTATGACCCGGCATTGCCTACCGGTTATGACTGGCGCAGACACCGCCGTTTTATCCTCAGTGGGGGTGGTTACAAGGCAGAATGCAGCCGTCGTAACTGGTTTCTGGAGTTGCTCAACCCGGTACCCTATGTGGTGGTGCGCGACATAGCCATCGGCGGCATCGGTATTCTGGGGGCCATACGGTTGAAAGAGGGGGATGAGCTGGTGATTGCCATTCCCTCTGGCGAGAAGCTGCGCGGTCTGGTCGTGAGATCCCAGCCAGACCCACTCTTTCCCAAACTCTATCGCACCGGTATTCGTCTGCATCGTTATCCGACGGCCGAGCTGTTTGCCCGCTGGCAAAGTTACATTCAGCCGCAAGATAAAGCGGATTTCGACCATGAGTGTCAAGTTTTGAAACAGGTACGTGGCGCGTGAGCCAAATGCCATTTCAGTGGCTGTTTTCCCCACCTTCAGCATGATTTGTCGATGGATTCCGCAGATCTGCAGGCTTGGCTGTCCCGAGTGGTTTATCTTGCTGCATGTGTTTTCATCTTTATGTTTTTATTGAATTTTATCTGTACCTCTGAAGTCGCGGAGGATGCGGATCATTTTCCCTTTTCGTGATCCCCCCCGAAGTAGTTCCCCCTGATATCCCTTAGTATCTGGCCAGCATGACTCCCTTTAGGGGGAAGATAACAAGAACAAAAAGGAATGATGGATGAGATCCGTGAGCAACCAGTGTCTGTTGATGCAGATCCAGCCGACCATCTTGCGCTTTGCCAAGATGCTGGCCAGTGTGCTGCAGCTTGAGGTCGAGATTGTGGATGCCGATATGGTTCGGGTGGCTGGCACCGGGCCCTATGGCAAGTTCTTCGGACGTCAGCTGGAGGGGGATTCCCGCCTGCTGCGTTATGTGATTGATAATCAGCGGGAGAAGATCGTTACCCACACCAGCGATGATCCCGTCTGTGACGGTTGTACCTGCAAGGAGAGCTGCCGTGAGCGCGCCTTCCTCGGGGTGCCCATCATGGTGGACGAGCGCTGCATCGGGGTGATCAGTCTGGTGGCCTTCAGCGACGAGCAGCAGGCGCGCCTCAACAACAATCTGCAGGATGTGTGTGACTATGTGCGCCATATCTCCACCATCTTTGTAGCCAAGTTGCTCGATTCGCGCGGGTTGTCGGACGGGGTCAACAAGGTGTTCCTCAATCTGATGACCAACATGGATCAGGGTTGCCTGCTGCTCGATGACAAGAGTCAACTGCTCTACGCCAACGAGGCGGCACTCCATCATCTGGGTTGCCAGCAGGAACAACTGCAGGGGCGCGAAGTGGGGATCCGCCCGCTCACCTTCTCCCAGCAGGGGCTGAGTGGTCATCTCCAGCACATCATCACCTTTGAAGGTCGTCAGGAGCTGATCATCGGTCAATTGCACCATGTGCAGGGCCAGCAGCTCTTTCTGATGGCGTTTCACCAGTCCCACTCCGGCCAGGTTCAGGAGCCGGATCCGGATGTGCGGATCGATCAGCTGATCGGCGAGAGCAAGCCGATGCGCACCCTCAAGCGGCTACTGCACCGCATCGCCCAGAGCCCCTCCAGCGTGCTGATTTGCGGCGAAAGCGGCACCGGTAAAGAGGTGGTGGCCCGCGCCGTCCATCGCCTGAGTCCGCGGCAGGACAAGCCGTTCATCGCCATCAACTGTGCCGCTATTCCCGAACAACTGCTGGAGAGCGAGCTGTTTGGCTATGTGAAGGGCTCCTTTACTGGCGCCTCCAGCGGCGGCAAGCAGGGCCTTATTCAGGCGGCCCATCAGGGCACCCTGTTCCTCGACGAGATTGGCGACATGCCACTCACCATGCAGGCCAAGCTGCTGCGGGTGCTGGAGCTGCGGGAGGTGACCCCCATCGGGGCCAGCCGGCCGGTGCCGGTGGATATCCGCATCATCGCCGCCACTCACCAGCATCTCGATCAATACATCGCCGAAGGGAAGTTTCGTGAAGATCTCTACTACCGCATCAACGTCATCCCCCTCAACCTGCCGCCGCTGCGGGAGCGGGAAGGGGACGTGGAGCTGCTGACCCACTACTTCCTCAACCTGCACACCAGCCGGATCGGCATCGTCTATCCCGGTCTGGCACCCGAGGTGATGGCGCTGCTCAAGGGGTATCGCTGGCCGGGCAACGTGCGCGAGCTCAGCAACCTCATCGAATATCTGGTCAACGTCAGTCAGGCGGGCGAGGTGATCGATGCCAGCCTGCTGCCCCCCAATATCATCCGCAATCAGGAGCCCCATCGTGTCACCGCCCAGTCGATCCCGGTGACCAACCTGGATGCGGCGTTCAATGTCCCTGCCACAGCGCCGCTTGCCACCACGGCGGAGAAGCTGCCTGAACCCGTTCCGGGTGAGAGCGGCCTTGAGAGCATGGAGAAACAGATGATAGAAGAGACCCTGCAGCGGCTCGGCAACAAGAAACTGGCCGCACAGGCGCTGGGGATTGGGATTGCCACCCTCTATCGCAAAATAAAGAAGTACGAGATTGCCGTGCAGAGCTGAAGATCTGGCGGCATCTATCCGGCCCGTGTCGTTTATCGGATGACACGGGTTTTTTATGGGAACAAGGCTTTGCGCCATTGCCGAACAGTGCTGAACGGATTGGCGGGGCAGGGGAGTGGCTGCATGGCAGAATGCAAAAAGCCCGCTCGATGAGCGGGCTTTTTTAATCTGGTGCGTCCTAGTGGATTCGAACCACCGACCCCCACCATGTCAAGGTGATGCTCTAACCAGCTGAGCTAAGGACGCAGGGTGCGCAATGCGACTTTTATTTCTTTATACAGAAGTGGTGGGTTTAATTGGATTCGAACCAACGACCCCTACCATGTCAAGGTAGTGCTCTAACCAACTGAGCTATAAACCCACATCTGGAATATCTGCAAAGTTTTGAAACTGAATGGTGCGTCCTAGTGGATTCGAACCACCGACCCCCACCATGTCAAGGTGATGCTCTAACCAGCTGAGCTAAGGACGCATAATCAGTATTCTGTAATGGTGCGTCCTAGTGGATTCGAACCACCGACCCCCACCATGTCAAGGTGGTGCTCTAACCAGCTGAGCTAAGGACGCATCACAGAAAAAGTGGTGGGTTTAATTGGATTCGAACCAACGACCCCTACCATGTCAAGGTAGTGCTCTAACCAACTGAGCTATAAACCCACTTTCTCTTACTTCACTACGCCAGCGCTGCTGACGTGGTCGGCATACTACCCATGCCCCCCAAGGCTGTCAACAGGCCATATGCACAAAGGAGACTGTTTGCCCAGTTCTTGCGCAGCCTGTTGATTTTGCAGGCGAGTTGTCGCTCGCCAAGCCCTGTTACTGAGATCGCGACAGGGTAGTGCAGGCTTCCGGAGTGGCAAAACGGCCATAGATGTAGCGCAATCTCGCCCCCAGCATCAGGGCCGCGCTGGTGAGGCCGACGATAAAGCCGATCCAGAAACCCTGCGGCCCCATCCGCGGCACCAGCCAGTCGGTCAGACCCAGGATCATGCCGGTGGGCAGCCCCAGTCCCCAGTAGGCGACGATGGTGACGTAGAAGATCGCCTGGGTATCCTTGTAACCGCGTAGTGCGGCGGCCGCGACCACCTGCACCGAGTCGGAGATCTGATAGATGGCGGCGAAGAACAGCAAAATGGCCGCCAGGACGATCACCTGCTGATCATCGGTATAGATGGAGGCGATCTGCTCGCGCAGCAGTACCGTCATGGCTGCAGTGGCAGCGGCGATGGCCATCCCCAGCATCAAGCCGGTGCGAGCAGCCACCCGGGCATGATGGGGCTGCCCTTCACCGATGCTGTGACCGACCCGGATGGTCACACCCACCCCGATGGAGAGGGGCAGCATAAAGACCAGGCTGGAGAAGTTCAGCGCAATCTGGTGGCTCGCCACCGTCTCGGCGCCGAAGGGGGCCAGCATCAGGGCCACCACGGTAAACAGGGTCACCTCGCAGAAGATGGCCATGGCGATGGGGAAGCCCAAGCGGAACAGGCGCCAGATCCGGCTGCCGTTGGGGCGTGCGAGTCGGGAGAAGAGGTTGATCTCCTTGAAATGAGAGGAGAGCTTCACGTAGAGGATCATCGCCAGCAGCATGGCCCACAGCACGATGGCGGTAGCCACGCCACAGCCGACACCGCCGAGCTTTGGCATGCCGAAGTGACCGTGAATGAAGATGTAGTTGGCGGGGATATTGACCGCCAGCCCGACAAAGCCGATTACCATGGTGGGCATGGTGTGGGAGAGACCCTCACTGAAGTTGCGCAGCACCTGGAACATCACGAAGGCGGGCAGACCCCACAGGATGGCGTGCAGGTAGCCGGTGGTTTTGGCCGCCATCACCGGCTCCACATCCATGAACTGCAGCGCCAGCGGGCTGTAATAGAGCGCAATCATCGCCAGCGGGGTGACGATCAGTGCCAGCCAGAAGCCCTGATGGACGGCCGGGCGAATTGCCTCCCGTTTACGGGCGCCATTGAGCTGGGAGACGATGGGGGTGAGCGCCATGATGATCCCCTGCACCAGCAGGATCACCGGTAGCCAGAAGCTGGAGGCCACCGACACGGCGGCAAGATCGACCGCACTCACCTGACCCGCCATCACGGTATCGACGAAGTTCATGGCGACCTGGGCGACCTGGGCGACCAGTATGGGGCTGGCTAGACGGACGAGCTGCTTCGCCTCGGACCAATAACGTTGCACTGACACCTCCGAGTGGATCAGATAAGAGTAAAAAAAGAGCGGAAATCGGGAAGAGCCTTTGCACTTTCGGACGAAAGTGCAAAGGGTGGGGGAGGCATTCTAGCCTGAAATTCAGCCAGGACGAAATAGTTGCCACCCCAAGGGGCAGGATCAGGCGTCTTCGTGATCGCTGATCAGCAGGTTGGCGGCAGCATAGGCAGCTTGTTCGCGCAGTTCGGCGGGTACTCGCTCATCAGCGGCGACCGCGTTGAGGGCGCGGATGGTGGCGGCGATGGCCTTCGGCACATAGCCCTGCTCACCGGATCCAATCTGGTTATAGGCGATACGGATCGCTTCACAACATTGATATACCTGCATTTCTTTTTTCCTTGTTTACCCGGATGTGAACGGCGTCACTATAGCGATCGGGCGCAAGCTTGTCAGCCTGTACCCTTGTCTCACCCTCTGCCCGAGGTTAACCTGCCCTTTTTGCCGTAGCAGGAGACGAGAGATGTTCACTGGCATAGTGCAGGGGACCGCCGAACTGGTGGCCATCGAGGAGCAACCCAACTTCCGTACCCATGTGATCCGCATGCCAAGCCCGGCATGGGGAGAAGGGCTGGTCCTCGGCGCCTCGGTCGCCCACAACGGCTGCTGCTTGACCGTCACCCGGGTCGAGGGGGATCTGGTCAGCTTCGATCTGATGCAGGAGACCCTGCGTCTCACCAACCTCGGCCTGTTAAAGGTGGGGGACAAGGTCAATGTGGAGCGGGCTGCCCGCTTTGGTGACGAGATCGGCGGTCATGCCATGTCTGGCCATATCATCGGCATGGCAGAGGTCACCTCGGTGATCGATACACCTAACAACCGTCAGGTGTGGTATCGCCTCGCTCCCGAGCTGATGAAATATGTGCTGACCAAGGGGTACATCGGCATCGACGGCATCAGTCTGACCATAGGTGAGGTGCGCGAGCGGGAGTTTTGCGTTCATCTGATCCCCGAGACCCTGGCCCGCACCAACCTGGGTTGGGTGCGCGCCGGCTGGCCGACCAATATCGAGATCGATCCCCAGACCCAGGCCATCGTCGATACGGTGGAGCGGGTACTGGCGGCGCGCGGGGGTCACTGAAAGGAAACGGCTCGGTTTCAATCGCCTCATAAGCAAGGGCCTGCAGTGTGCAGGCCCTTGTTATTTACATGGTGAAAATATCCACTCAACTTTCTATGGCTCGCAGTCACAACATCTGCTCAGCTCTTTGCGACTTGCAGGCAAAACAGCTGCTCGGCCTTTTGTGACTCGCAATCAAAACAGTTGCTCGTCATCCGCATCCACAAACAGCTGCAAGCAGTCGCGGGCTTCGTCGCGGTGAAGCCGCAGGTGGATCGGATTGCAACAGGCCATGCAATCTTCGTAAAACTCCTGATCACCCTGGCTGGCATCCAGCTCGACCCGGGTATGGTGGCCACAGTGAGGGCAGACGATGCGCTTGCTGGTGTACTCGATCATGATAACCTCCTCGGGCCCTGGGGCCGCCTATCTACCCTGATTCTAGTCGGGCTGCAGGGGGTTAACCGCGAGCAAACGCACGTTTATGACAGAGATCAAGCCTGAGGGATGGCAAGGTGAAACCGGCTGGAGTGGTCGTGTGCGAAAGGAACAATCTGGTTGTGAATGACGGGTGAAAAGAGGGGAATTACCAACGGTTTTGTCTGGTAATAACAGGGGGCTGGAGCCCCCTGCGGATATGAGAACGCGAGCGCAGCAAGGCGCCGATAGGCGCTACTTGACCCAGCTGGCCAACATGTCGGCATTCAGCTCGGCCAGCGAGCCGAGCTGGTAGTTGGCGATGGCCAAACGTGGATCACCCACTAAAGCGGGATCCGGCACGATCAGCGCGGTCATGGAGGCCGCCTTGGCCGCCAGCAGGCCGGTAAAGCTGTCTTCGATGGCCAGACAATGAACCGGCTCTACCCCCAGTTTCTCGGCGGCGTGGATATAGACATCCGGGTGCGGTTTGCCGAAACGCTCCACCTCTGCGGAGTGCACCGCCATAAAGCGGTCGCGAATGCCGAGTTTGCCGAGCACCGCTTCTACCATCGCAAAGGGGGAAGAGGTGGCCAGACCCACTTTCAGGCCGCGGGCTTCGATAAGGTCGAGCGCCTCCAGCACACCGGCTTTGGCCTGACCTTCGGAGAGGATCAGGGCGTTGACCCGATCCAGAATGCGCTGTACCACCTCTTCCTGGCTCGGGCCGCTCCACGGGCGCAGGCGATACCAGTGGGCAACCAGCTGATCGATGCGCACGCCGATGGTCGACTCACAATCCTCGACGGTGTGGGGGTGACCCAGTTCGGAGAAAACGGCGATTTGGGCCCGTTGCCAAAAGGGTTCCGAGTCGATCAGAACACCATCCATATCGAAGATCACGGCAGCTAACATCTTGTACTCCTGACAAATTTGAAGAGGGGATTATAAGCCTGACGGGGAAATGCAAAAGGGGCATTGCCATGCCCCTTGCGCCCGATCACATCAGCAAACGTTTGTTTTGCTGTGGCAAAAAAGCCCTTAGAACAGTACTTCGACCTTGGCGGCCACGGCTTTGGCTTTTTCCACCGCATCCTGGCAATCCGCTGCGCGGGCCAGCGCCACGCCAAGACGGCGGCGACCGGCGATCTCCGGCTTGCCAAACAGTCGCAGCTGGGCGCCCGGCACCTTGGCAAGCGCCTCACCAATCCCCTGATAGCAGATATTCTGGCTGTGCCCTTCGCGCAGTACCACGGCGGAGGCGCTCGGCCCGTACTGGGTGATGGTGCCGACCGGCAGCCCCAGAATGGCGCGCACATGCAGGGCGAACTCGGAGAGGTCTTGCGAGATCAGGGTCACCATGCCGGTATCGTGGGGACGCGGCGAGACTTCGCTGAACCACACTTCATCGCCTTTTATAAAGAGCTCGACTCCGAACAGGCCGTAACCACCGAGGGCCTCGACCACCTTGGCCGCTACCTCTTTGGAGCGGGCCAGCGCCAGCTCGCTCATCACCTGCGGCTGCCAGGATTCGCGGTAGTCGCCATCTTCCTGCCGGTGGCCGATAGGATCGCAGAAGTGAATGCCATCGACGGCGCGTACCGTAAGCAGGGTGATTTCGTACTCGAAGGGAACGAAGCCCTCGACGATCACCTTGCCACGACCGGCGCGGCCACCCTCCTGGGCGTAGGTCCAGCTCTCATCCAGCTTGGCGAGATCGCGCAGCACGCTCTGTCCCTTGCCGGACGAACTCATCACAGGTTTCACCACGCAGGGCAGGCCGATGGCTTCAACTGCGGCGACAAACTCCTCCTTGCTCTGGGCAAAGCGGTAGGGGGAGGTGGGCAGACCCAGCGTCTCGGCGGCGAGGCGGCGGATCCCTTCCCGGTTCATGGTGAGCTGGGTAGCGCGGGCGTTGGGCACTACCTTGACCCCTTCTTGCTCAAGGGCAGCCAGGGTATCGGTGGCGATGGCCTCGATCTCGGGGATGATGAGGTCGGGTTTGATCTCGGCAACCAGGGCACGCAGGGCGTTGCCATCGAGCATGTCCAGCACGTGGGCAGCGTGCGCCACCTGCATGGCGGGGGCATTGGGGTAGCGGTCGGCGGCGATCACTTCGATCCCGAAGCGTTGCAACTCGATGGCGACCTCCTTGCCAAGTTCGCCGGAGCCCAGCAGCAGGGCACGGGTGGCGCCGGGGCGGGTTGCGGTTCCAAACATACGATCTCTCCTGATGTCGATGGTCATTATTGATGATCGCTATTACACAAATAGCGGACAAAAAAAGAGGCACGCATGGCGTACCTCAGGAAACGGGTTTGTGAGCGCGCTGCTCCAGATGGGTCAGCAAGGTAATGGCGCCAATGATGATGGCGGCGCCAAGCCACAGACGGCCGGGGGGCGCCCAGCCAAACACCAGCCAGCCCGCCAGCACGTTCATCGGCAGCTTGGCAAAATCGAAAGGCTGCACGAAGGAGGCCTCTGCCACGCTGTAAGCGCGAGCAATGGACATCTGGGCCAGTGCCGTCAGCACGCCGGAAGCGGCTACCAGCAGCCATTGGCTCTCGCTCGGCCACTGCCACTCCGGCAGTGCCAGCATGACGTTGAACGGGGTACTGAAAATAAGCAGGTAGACCACAATGGTGTGGGATGATTCGTTGGCTGCCTGATAGCGCACCATCAGGGAGTAACCTGCCCAGAACAGCGCCGCCGCCACCGGCAGCAGGGAGGCCCAGTTGAATTCGTCAGTCCAGGGGGCGAGGATCAGCATGGCGCCGGCAAAGCCCGCCAGGGTGGCCAGAATGCGGGTGCGGCTCACCTGCTCCTTGAGCAGCAGGGCGGAGCCCAGGGTGGCAAACAGCGGTGAGGTCATCAGCAGGGCGATCCCCTGCCAGATGGGGACGGGGTACGCCAGTGCCCAGAGCCAGAGTTGGATGCCGACTACCGCCAGCAATACGCGCAACAGGTGCAGCCGGAACTGATTGGTCATCAGGGATTGGCGCAAGCCATGACGAACCAGCCAGGGCAGCAGGCAGATCAGGGCGATCAGGTATTGATGGAAAGCGACCTGGGTCGATGGGAGGCCAAGCTTGAAGCTGACATACTGGCTCAGGCTGTTGACGGCGGCGAAGCAGAGTCCTGCCACCATCATCCAGACTGCACCGGCCAAAGGAGAGTGCCTGCGCGAGGGTATCATGGGATCCGGGTCGCTGGAAAAAAGTGCGGCGGATCATAACGGCAATCGTTTGTTCTGCCAAGGGTTGAAGCGCGGCCGCAGGGTTGGCTGGCGAGGAAGTGGCCTTGCATCAAAAAATTTGAACAAGTTGAGCATCTATTTTCGCTATCAGCAAATAAGCACAATGTTTAGAGTGACCTCCATCGACAGCAACGCTGTTCAACCGACAACCAAATGGAGTTTCACCATGGCCAATATTCTCGTACTCAAATCCAGCATCCTGGGTCAATATTCCCAATCCAACGCCCTGATCGACGGCTTCCTGGCTGACCATCAGGATGATGTCGTCACCGTGCGTGATCTGGCAGCCCTCAACCTGCCGGTGCTGGATGGCGAGCTGGCCTCCGGCCTGCGCGGTGGTGACAATCTCAATGAACGTCAACTGGCGGTGATCGCCCAGTCTGACGAGCTGATCGCCGAACTCAAGGCGAGCGACTTGGTGGTGATTGCGGCCCCCATGTACAACTTCAACATCCCGACCCAGCTGAAAAACTGGATCGATCTGGTGGCTCGCGCTGGCGTCACCTTCCGCTACACCGAGACCGGTCCGGTGGGTATGGTTGAAAATACTCGTGCGCTGGTGATCAGCCCCCGCGGCGGCATGCACGTCGGCAGCGCCACCGATCTGGTCACTCCCTACATGCGTACCGTGCTCGGTTTCATCGGTATCAAAGAGGTGGATTTCATCTACGCCGAGGGGATGGGTATGGGCCCGGATGCCCAGAGCAAGGGGATGGAAGCGGCCAAAGCGCAGCTTGAGGCTCTGGCTATCTAAGGGCTCTCTTCTATAAGGGCTCTCTATCCCGTCAGGGGTTATCTCTTCAAGGGGTTGCCCTGCGAGATACAAGAACGCAGCCATCAGGCTGCGTTTGTTTTTTGGTTAGATATGATTGCGACAGACGTTGCTGCTACAGAGAGTATCGCGGCAAGTGGTCGGTATAGACGTTCTGACAGAGTCACTACTCCATCATAAAGCGGCGACAACCACGCACCAGCAGCAATGCCACCGCGACCAGCAGGCCAAGCAAGAGGGTGGTCAGCCACTGTTCGGTACTTTGCGGCATGTGGGGCGTGAAGAGGCTGATCATCAACAGGGTACAGAGCGTGATCAACAGGCTCTGTCGGGTCATCAATATCATGGGGTCATCCTTGGTTTGCTCACCTGAAACGATTTTAATGCCCTCTTGTGACAGGGTGATGTATCCGTGCATCACCCTGTTGGGGCTCTTCAGACCATATCAGGTTTTTACCGCAGAGCCAGCGCCATCACTGGCGCTGTGATCCCGATCCCGCTAGCTCTCTTTATCTGAACTGTTTCTGCGCTGGCTGGTAGTGAAAATCGCCGCTGGCGAGCCGCGCTTCCAGTGCAGCCTGATCGATATCCTGCGCTTTGCAGAGATCATCCAGATCGTCATAGTGATCACGCAGCTGCATATTGACGACGCTCAGCAGCATGTTGATGTCCATGGTGGCGAACTTTTTCAAATCCATGATTATTTCTCCCGATCCAGTGATTGCAGCTGCTCGATGGCGGCGCTGACGCTGTGCAGATGCTGACGGATCGCCTCGCGGGATTCGCTTGGCAGATAGTCGGTCAGGGTATGTTGCCAGCTGCCCGCTTCGCTCTTGAGTTGCAGGAAGAGGGCGAGCCCGGCATTGGTGAGGGAGACCAGGCTGATGCGTTTATCCTGCTCGCTGCTCTCGGTAAAGATGATCCCTTTTTCGACCAGACGGCGGATCTCGCGGGAGATGCGCACCTTGTCCATGCCGCTCGCCTCGACCAGCTCTTTCTGGCTGATGGGGTAATTGGGGCCGAGCACCATCATCAGGCGCCACTGCGGCACGGTCAGCTGGTAGCGCTGTTCATAAAACTGTTCGAAGGTATCCCGTAGCATCTCGGCGGCATGTACCAACTGATAGGGCGGGTAGTGAGCGAGTAACGCTATGATTTTTGACATATTACACCCTGCTGTGACGGCTGCATCAGATGCAGTTTCTTTTGATACTTTGACATTGATGATACGAAACTCAAGCTGATTTGTCTGACCCGGTTGCGATGAAATGTGCGGTGGCGCACGCCCTCAAGGAAAAACCGGGTCTGACCGACGGGATTTTAAGCCAACGCTGTTCAGCCTTTACGCAACCAGATGAGGGCGTTTTGCTTGAGCCAGGCCTCGCGTGTGTGGATGGCGTAGAGCGCGGCCTCGTCGCGGCTGCCCGCTTGCCAGCTTTGTGGCTCCTGTTTGGGCAGCTTGCGCTGACCCAGCAGGCAGGCCGGAATGTGCGGGTTGGCCTCGATGGCGACCAGCAGATGGGGCTTGGCTGCCTCGGCACCCTCGGTAGCAAAGACCATCAGCGCCTTGTTATAGAGCAACCAGCTGGAGGCTTCATCGAAGCGCACCAGCAGGGCGGCCAACGCCTGCCAATCCCCTTGCAGTGCATAGAGGGTGGAGAGGTTGTAGCGGCAACCCAGCTCATCGGCCATGCAGATTGTAAGCAGCGCCAGATACTCCGCTTTGGCCTCGCCCAGTTTGCCAAGGCGCAGCAGGCAGTCGGCGCGGCCGGCTCTGGCGGCCAGCAGAGGACGCAGCTCGGGGGCACTCCAGCCGTGACCGGCGATTTGCTGCCAGAAGGCGTCGTCAAAGAGCGGAGTGGCATCAGCGATGATCTTCTCGAACCAGCCGAGGCGGGCCTGATGATCGCGGCAGCTGTCGGCCCGCTCGAACCAGGTCTGCCACTGTTGGGCCTGCTCGCCATTGAGGGCCACATCAGCGCTGGGGGCGGCCTGATACTGGTCGAGGTTGAGCAGCTGGTTGAGGGCGGTTTTCATGTTCTGGCGCTGGCGTTTGCAGAACTCGACAAAGGGGAGTTCACTGGCGGCGGCGCTATAGAGCATCTGGGCCATCTGCTTGTCGCGAAACAGGCTCAGCTCGGCGGCCAGACTGAAGCGGTACTGGGTGGTTGGGTCGTTCAAATCCTTCGGCTTGGGCCAGGTGGCAAAACCCATGCTGAAGCCATAACACCATTGACCGAGGGGGTGGCTCTGTTCGAACACCTGCTCGGGGTTATCGCTGGGCAGGCGGCACTGGCTGGGCAGGGCCAGCTGAGCGTCGTCGGCTTGGGATTCCAGCTCGGCGATCAGGTGGTTGAGGGCTTCTGCGCTTTTTTCATCCAACTCGGCATCCTGTTCCAGCAGACCAGCCAGCGGGCGTTGCCAGTCAGGGCTTTCCGGCCCCACCAGACGAGCACAGAGAAAACCGTGCAGGGCCGGGTAGGTCATGTCCTGATCGCTGTGGCTCTGGATCCATTGATTAAGATGGCGGGTACGAGTGGATGGGTTCATCGACAGTTCCTCTGGATTTGAACAGCCGCGAAGTCTACCTAAAAGTGGGGTTATTTGCAGCAAATGGCCGCCTGTTTGGCGATTTAATCACCATTGGCGGATAAGATAAGGGCGAAAGAGCGGCCAGTGGTGGCTTGGGGACTAGGCCGGATCACCGCTCTTGAGGTAACATGCGCGCCCATAGGGGCCATGTTCAGTTGGCCCATCCGGGTAATGAAAAAAGAGAGCACCATGATACAGATTGGCAAGATGAACACCCTCACCGTTGTTGAACTCGAAGATCGTGGCGCCTGGCTTGCGGCCGATGAGTACGGTGAACTGCTGCTGCCCAAACGTCAACTGCCGGAAGGGGTGAAAGAGGGGGATAGCGTGCAGGTCTTCCTCTATCTAGATGCCGATTGCGAGCCGGTGATCACCACCGACAAGCCATTTGCCATGGTGGACGAATTTGCCGGTCTGAAAGTGGTCAATGCCAACAAGATTGGTGCTTTCCTCGACTGGGGCATGAAAAAGGATCTGTTTGTGCCGAGCCGCGAGCAGAACAAGCCGATGCAGGTGGGCCACGTTTATCTGGTGCGTCTGCAACTGGATAACGAAGGGCGCATGGTCGGCACCAGCCGCATCGAGCGTTTCCTGACCCCGGCCGGCAGCAACTTCAAGGTCGGTGACGAAGTGACCGCGCTGCCGGGAGAGCACTCGCCCCTTGGCATCAAGGTGATCGTCAACGGTCAGTATCCCGGCATGCTGTTCAAGAACGAAGTGTTTGGCCGGGTGATGACCGGTCGGCCGCAAACCGCCTGGGTCAAGCAGGTGCGCGAAGATGGCAAGCTCGATCTGACCCTGCAAAAGCCGGGTCTGGCGCGGGTTGATGACGCTGGTGAGCGCATTCTGAGCCGGATGAAAAAGCAGGGCGGCAGTCTGGCGGTGGGTGACAAGAGCGAACCCGAGCTCATCTACAAGCTGTTCAGCATGAGCAAGGGCACCTTCAAGAAGGCGATCGGCGGCCTCTACAAGCAGGGCAAGATTGTCATCGAAGATAACGCCATCACTCTGGTGGCCACAGAGACCGACTCGGCAGTGGATAGCGAATAAGATGCCGAGTCCCTGTGTTGGCCTCTGCAAGGCGAAAGATGGGCTTTGCCTTGGTTGTGGCCGCACCCTGACCGAGATCGGCCACTGGTCGGCGATGGATAGCAAGGCCCAGCTGGCGGTGATGGCCGAGCTGAATGGCTCGAAAAGCACCCACCGCTGTCCGGGTTGTGGCGAACCGGCCTATTGCGCCGTCTCTGCCGGTCAGACCATCGCCCAGTGCTGGTGCAGCCAGTTGCCGGCAATGCCGATGCAGGAGGCCAGCGCTTGCTGGTGCCGCCGCTGTCTGGCCAAGGCCATCGCGGCGCAGGATTAGCAGAGAACAGCAATAAGAGTGCACAGAAACAAGAAAGGCGCCGATGGCGCCTTTTTTATGCCTGCTGCTGGCGATGCCAGCGCACATGCACTTGATCTTCGGTCAGCAGACGGGGCAGCAGGAAGGTGGCGAAGATCACCTCAAACTCATCCTGATGATCCAGCAAACCGACCCACACTTCGACCCAGCGCTCCATATCGACCGGCTCACCCAGCTCGGTCGACCAGTCGGCATTGGGCAGGGTTGCCTCCACGGCGCCACGCTGCTCAAACTCCAGGGTGATGTCGACTATTTGTTCGGGGGCCAGCATATCGGCGGCCTGCTCAAGAAACTGATCATAGGCCCATTCGACCAGCTGATCCGGGGTACGCTGTTCCATGAAATCACTCCAGATACATCGAGGTTCGCTACTGTAACAATTATTGGCTGTGGCGGCCAGACCAGTACGCCGGGCGTGGCTGGCCTGTCCAAGTTGCCGTTGGGGGAGTATGGTTAAGGCGCGGATCATCTGGCAGGGAGTAAGGGGATGAAGCAGCGGGGACGGCGGCAACAGATCAAGCGACGGCGCGAGGCCTGGTGGTGGCACTATCTGCCACTCCACCACGAGACGGTGGGCGGCCATCTGGGCCCACCGGAGAAACCCGATGAGCCCTGAGGATCAGTCGGCCTGATGCACCCGATTGAGGGTGATCTGGCCCAGTTGCCCCATCTGGCGGCGGATCCAGACCGAACGCTTCTGCACATAGGGTGACGGGGGCTTGACCCGATAGCGCCACGGATTGGGCAGGGCGGCGGCCAGCAGGGATGACTCGTAGCGGGTCAAGCGGCTGGCCGGTTTGCCAAAGTAGGTGCGGGCAGCTGCTTCGGCGCCATAGATGCCGGGGCCGAACTCCACGATATTGAGATAGACCTCGAGAATACGGGCCTTGTCCCAACCCAGCTCCATCAGCAGGGTAAACCAGGCCTCCAGCCCCTTGCGCAGGAAGCTGCGATCACTCCACATAAAGAGGTTCTTGGCGGTCTGCTGGCTGAGGGTGCTGGCACCGCGCACCCGTTCGCTGTGCTGGTTGTGCTTGAGCGCGGCGTTGATGGCATCCATGTCAAAGCCGTTGTGATCGGCAAAGCGCTGATCCTCGGCTGCGATCACCGCCAGTTGCAGCTCTTTGGAGATGGACTCCAGATCTACCCATTCATGGCGCACCTGGGTGATCTTGGCGGGCGGAAAGAGGGCCCGCTCGATACGCCAGCTCCACATCGGCGGATCGATAAAACGGAGTAAGGCGACCGAGCCAACCGAGCAGAGCAGCCCGGCCAGCGCGATCTTGCCTGCCCACCTCAACACCCGGCGCCCAAGGGATGCAGATGGACGCTCAGGGGCCACAGAGTCAGGGTCAGACTCCCACTGATAGTGGCTGGGATCATCGGGATCCGGAATTATTGGGGCAACCATTCGATGTGGCAAAACTTCTCGTCAACACGGCGGGAGAGCAGCATACGGGCAAACAAGTGCTCATACTCTTGTTCTTCATTGCCAAGGCCTACCCAGATCTCGGCATAGTCGGTATCGCTCACCGCAAAACCCACGTCCGCTTCCCAGTCATCGGCCGGGTCGGTTTCGGCCAGCAGGCCGCGATCGTTGAACTCCTGATTGAAGCGGGCGATCTCCTGCTCCGGCAGGTTGTCAGAGGCCAGCTCCATAAAGAGTTCGAGGGCGGTATCGAGCAGTTCCTCGACGCTGTGCATTTCGTCATTCATAGACATAAGCGGTCTGTTCCAGAAAAGAGAAAAAGGTGCCAGCGCAGATCACTGCCTGCGGGGCGGCGCTATTCTAGCGGTCGGCAGACCCCTTGGCGAGATGAGGCGAGCCGCTGTGGCCTGTTTTTGTGCCAATAAAAAACCGGATCCAGTGACAGGATCCGGTCTTCATTGGGGGAAGGGGTCACGCATAGGGCGTCAGCTCATCCCTTCTTGTCATCGGCGAAGGTGATGTTGAGCTCCAGTACCGACAGCTCATCACTCTTCTGATCCAGTTGGACGGTTATCTTCTCCGGATCAATGTTGACGTATTTGCGGATCACATCGAGGATGTCCTGTTTGAGCTGGGGCAGGTAATCCGGCCCCCCTCTGGATGAACGCTCGTGAGCAACAATGATCTGCAACCGCTCTTTGGCCAGTTGTGCGGTGTTCTGTTTCTTGTTGGAACGAAAATAATCCAATAATGACATGTTTAACTCCCGAACAGTCGGCTAAAGAAGCCCTTCTTCTCTTCTTCCAGAAAACGAAATTCCTTGGCATCGCCCAGCAGGCGGGACACCGCATCTTCGTAGGCCTGACCGGCATCGGACTCCTTGTCCAGAATGACCGGTTCGCCGGAGTTGGAGGCGCGCAACACCGCCTGGGACTCCGGGATCACCCCGAGCAACGGGATGGCCAGGATCTCCTGCACATCCTGCACGCTCAGCATGTCGCCGCGGTTGACGCGGGTCGGGCAGTAGCGGGTCAGCAGCAGGTGCTCCTTGATGGGGTCTTCGCCACGCTCGGCGCGGCGGGACTTGGAGGCCAGGATGCCAAGGATGCGGTCGGAGTCACGCACGGAAGAGACTTCCGGGTTGGTGGTGACGATCGCTTCATCGGCAAAATAGAGTGCCATCAGCGCGCCTGCCTCGATCCCCGCCGGGGAGTCGCAGACGATGTAATCGAACTTCATTTCTGCCAGTTGATCCAGGATCTTCTCGACCCCCTCACGGGTGAGGGCATCTTTGTCTCGGGTCTGGGAGGCGGGCAGGATAAACAGATTTTCCGAGCGTTTGTCCTTGATCAGCGCCTGATTGAGGTTTGCTTCCCCATTGATGACGTTGACGAAGTCATACACCACGCGCCGCTCGCAGCCCATGATGAGATCCAGGTTTCTCAGACCGATGTCAAAGTCAATGACCACTGTCTTGTGACCACGCTGGGCTAAGCCGGTGCTCAGGGCCGCACTGGTTGTGGTCTTGCCAACGCCACCTTTACCCGATGTAACGACTATGATTCGCGCCATTCTCGCTTCCTTGTAACTCTATTTGATACGGTCTATTCGGAGTTGTTCATTGTCCAGCCGGACGTGTACCGGTTGCTGGATCAGGCCTGCCGGCAATGCATCGCTCAGCTGGAATGTGCCCGCGATGGAGAGCAGCTCGGCCTGTAATTGCTGGCAATAGATCCGGGCCTGGGTGTTTCCCCGGGCACCGGCAATGGCTCTGCCACGCAGGGTGCCATAAATATGAATGCTGTCATCGGCGAGCACTTCGGCTCCCGGACTGACGGACCCCAGCACCACCAGCGAGGTGCCGGCGGCGTAAATCTGCTGGCCGGAACGAACCGGTCCCACATGTACCTTGCTCGGGATCAAGGGGGCGGGTTCGGGCTCGGGAACCACCACAGGCGCGGCTGGCGCGGGGGCAGGCTCGGGTTCCGGTTCGCTCTTGCGACTCTTGCCCGAGGCCATCACTGCCAGTCCCACCGCCTTGGCGGCTGTCTTCATCTCTTCACTGCGCGCCCCCGTGATGCCGACCAGCACAAACTCTTCGGACTCCACCAGCTCCTTGAGCTGTTCGAAATCGGGAATATGTTCCAGTCGGGAAACATTGATCACCAGCGGCGCACAATTAAAAAAGTAGGGTGCCTGGGCCACTTTTTCGGCCAACAACTGACGTATCCGCTCAGGCTCGCCATCGCTGATATGCAACACAGAAATAGTGAAGGTGGTCCCTTTCAATTCGTTATCGCGCTCAACCATGAATCTTCCCCGAGGCAGAGATGCTAATCCGTTATTGTTATTCAATTCCTGATGTTATAGTTTGCCCCCATCAGAGGCAATAAACTCGTCGGATTATATCAATTTCCATGTTGTGTGCAGTCTATAAAAGTCGCAAAAAAGCCGAGACCTACCTTTTTGTTGAAAAAAGAGAGGATTTCTCCCGCGTTCCCGAGCCATTGCTGAGCGCATTCGGGCGTCCCGAGCTGGTGCTGATGACCAAGCTGGATCCGGCCAAGCCCTTGGGTCTGGCTGATGTCGGCAAGGTGATGGCCGCGCTGACCAACCAGGGGTTCTACCTGCAGGTGCCGCCGCCCCCTGAGAATTTGCTGGAGCAGCACAAGGCCAGCCTGAAAAAACCATCCTGAATATCCAGCCCCGTGGTGCGTTCTGCCCAGCGGGGCTAATTCTTTGTGACTCTGCATGACGCATTCCGGCTCCGGAGAGGTAGCTTGCGATAATCCCGTGACAGGATCTGGCCAAATTAAACCCTCCCTTTGGTGATATTCACTTTTCGCTGTTTAAATAGAAAGTCAATCTGCCCCCAACACCATATCTTCAACCTTTGCTGGCGCTCACAAAAATAGCGAGTGGCGCGTACTCATATCCTCCATTTCAACGGCTATTGGCTCATTCATCGATTATTTTCAGCCTCTTCCTTGGGCGCTTTTTTGGCCTCCACTGCGTGATGATTTGTCCATCAAAGGGCGCGTAAAGAGGGCGATGATAATTGTGCTAAAACCAGTTTGCGCGATGCGCTGTGGCCAAAATGATGAGCTAACCCCCTGTTTGTGTGCTTGATTGTTTGCCCTGATCACGAAAGTGCCACATAGGTGGAAATCAATGTGGCGGCGTGATAATCCGCAGGGGGAGTGGTAACCGCGTCTTGCCAAACAAGGGTATGCCCAAAGTGGAGGGGATTGAGCTTAGGGGCCATCTCGATATCGATTAGTTGTGAAACCGTGACAGGGGCAAGATAGCGGGTAAAGGTTACTGGCAGGGTAGAACGTCGCTTCCAATCCATTGAGACGAGTTAATCAAGGTATGTAATTGGAGAGGTATTTAGAAAAAGCAATCAGCATCGCAGTGGCGTAGCAGGGACATATCAGCGACGCCCTACAGTGAAATGGTCGGTATGCCGGTTTAAGTGCCCGGCATCCCATCTGGGCAGTAAAAAAGGCGGGATATCCCGCCTTTGTTCAGATGAGGGTCGCAACCCCTATTTATTCGCAGGCAACCTGCATCACCTTGATGGCCAGACCGCCACGGGAGGTTTCACGGTACTTGGAGTCCATGTCCTTGCCGGTGATGTACATGGTCTCGATCACCTTGTCCAGGGAGACGCGCGGCTTGGAGGTACGACGCAGGGCCATACGGGAGGCGTTGACAGCCTTCATGGCTGCGATGGCGTTACGCTCGATGCAAGGCACCTGTACCTGACCGGCAACCGGATCACAGGTCAGACCCAGGTTGTGCTCCATGCCGATCTCGGCAGCTTCGCAGACGTGCTCCGGGCTACCGCCCATCAGCTCGGTCAGACCGGCAGCGGCCATGGAGCAGGAGACACCCACTTCACCCTGACAGCCCACTTCGGCGCCGGAGATGGAGGCGTTCATCTTGTAGAGGATGCCGACGGCACCGGCAGCCAGATAGAAGCGGGTGTACTCGTCGCGGCCAACCGGCTGGATGAACTTGTCGTAGTAAGCCAGTACGGCCGGGATGATACCGGCAGCGCCGTTGGTCGGGGCAGTGACCACTCGGCCACCGGCAGCGTTCTCTTCACTCACGGCCAGAGCGAACATGTTGACCCAGTCAACGATGTTCATCGGGTCGCTCGAGAGGTTCTCGTTGGTGTTGAGCTGACGGTAGAGCGGTGCGGCACGACGGGGTACGCGCAGCGGGCCGGAGAGAACACCTTCGGTACGGCAGCCGCGCTCGATACCTTCACGCATGGTGTTCCAGATCTTGCCGAACTTCTTGTAGATCTCTTCCGGAGTGTTGAAGCACTTCTCGTTTTCCATCATCAGGGCAGAGATGGAGAGACCGGTCTGGCTGCAATGGGCAACCAGCTCAGCGGCGCTCTTGAACGGATAGCGTACGGACATGTCGCCGCTGTCAGCCTTGCCGAAGTTCTCTTCGTCAACGATAAAGCCACCACCGATGGAGTAGTAGGTCTTGCTGTAAACCACTTCATCTTCGATCAGGGCAGTCAGCTTCATGCCGTTTTCGTGCAGCGGCAGGGCTTCGTCGTGGAAT
Organism: Aeromonas sp. s12; assembly: GCF_040907925.1. Taxonomy (NCBI): domain Bacteria; kingdom Pseudomonadati; phylum Pseudomonadota; class Gammaproteobacteria; order Aeromonadales; family Aeromonadaceae; genus Aeromonas; species Aeromonas sp. s12. Next base: position 65,460 of record NZ_JBFOCT010000031.1, read on the forward strand.
ACCATGGCGTCGCGCGGGAAGCTGACGGTGTGGCAGTGCAGGCCGATCGGCAGGCGCTCGGTCTGCTCAACACGGGAGATAAACTCGGGGATGGCATCGATATCAACATTTTCCGGCAGGTTGCCAGCCAGGCCCATGATGATGGCAGTGTCGGTATGGTGGCCTTTGCCAGTCCAGGAGAGGGAGCCGTAGACATCGACATTGATCCGGGTTACATCGCGGATCTTGCCGCCCGCGCGCAGCTCGTCAACAAACTGTTTGGCCGCTTTCATCGGGCCAACAGTGTGGGAAGAAGAGGGGCCTACACCGATTTTGAAGATATCAAAAACGCTGATCATGTCACTATTACCTCAGGGTAGAAGGGGGCGGCATGCCCACTCACAGAAATTTGGGAGATCCATGGAGCGCGCTTGTCAGCGCAGGTCACAGAACCAGATAACCGTAGTGTAACGGTTCCAGACCTAAAAAAAGTTGAAATAGATCTATTTTTGTTGAATCTGAGGCGCGAGTATAAAATTTATTTTTGTGCTTATCCATTTTGTTAAGCGTTTGCCCATAAAAATACCCGGCGATGCCGGGCATTTCGGAACCAAATGGAGTCATTTGCCGTTTTTTAACATTCGGTAATGTTAACGGCGAGGCCGCCACGGGCCGTCTCCTTGTATTTGGTCTTCATATCGTTGCCGGTCTCCCACATGGTCTTGATCACCTTGTCCAGTGACACCTTGTGCTCACCGGTGCCGCGCAGGGCGAGGCGGGCGGCATTGATCGCCTTGACCGCCCCCATGGCGTTGCGCTCGATGCAGGGCACCTGCACCAGTCCGCCTATAGGATCGCAGGTGAGGCCGAGATTGTGCTCCATGCCTATTTCGGCGGCGTTCTCCACCATGGCCGGGCTGCCACCCAGCAGTTCGGTCAGCGCGCCAGCCGCCATGGAACAGGCGACTCCCACTTCACCCTGACAGCCCACTTCGGCCCCGGAGAGGGAGGCGTTCTTCTTATATAAGATGCCGATGGCAGCCGCGGTGAGGAAGTAGCGGATCAGCGTCTCGTCATCCACCTTGTGCACGAAGCGATCGTAGTAGTGCAGCACGGCGGGGATGATGCCCGCAGCGCCATTGGTGGGGGCGGTGACCACCCGGCCACCGGCGGCGTTCTCTTCGTTGACCGCCAGCGCAAAGAGATCGACCCACTCCATCACCATCAGCGGATCCTTGTTGAAGTTGGTCTCGCAACTGAGCTGGCGGAACAGCCCCGGGGCGCGGCGCCGAACCTTGAGGCCGCCCGGCAGCACCCCTTCGCTTTTGCAGCCTCGCTCGACGCAGCCCTGCATCGCCTGCCAGATCTTGCGTAGCCCAGCTTTTATCTGCTCATCGCTGTGAAATACCCGCTCATTGGCCAGGATCAGCCCAGAGATGGAGAGGCCGCTCTCCTGACAGTGGGCCAGCAGTTGGGCGCCGCTGTCGAACGGGTAGGGGACAGGGTGCTCGGCATCAGACTTGGCGGCCTCTTCTTTGGCGGTGGCAAAGTGGCTCTCTTCAATGATGAAGCCGCCCCCGATGGAGTAGTAGGTCTGGCTGAAGCGCAGGTTTTCCTCTTTATCAAAGGCCCGCAGAGTCATGCCATTGGTGTGGGCCGGCAGGGTTTTTCGGCGGTTGAAGATGATGGCACCGGTGCGGGGAAAATGGCTTGGTTGTTCGCCTGCCAGCGGCAGGTTCTGTTCCTTTTCCACTCGAGCCAGAATGGCGGGAATCGCATCGATATCGACCGATTCCGGTTCAAAGCCCGATAACCCCAGAATGATCGCTTTGCCGGTGCCGTGCCCTTTGCCGGTCTGGCCCAGCGAGCCGTAACACTCCACTTCGACCCGCGTGACCTGCGGCAGATGGCCTTGCAGTTTGAGCTGCTGCACAAAGGCATAGGAGGCACGCATGGGGCCGACGGTATGGGAAGAGGAGGGGCCAATTCCGATGGAAAACAGGTCAAACACGCTGATCATGACATCAATCCGGTGATGGTTTATGTCTGTTTATTCTAGGATTTTTGCCATGGATAGGAAGCGGGGATGTGCGGTGCTGTGACATGGACACAGATAATGGGGCCGGGGGGACCAAGAAAGTTGAAGGGGCTGATCCCCTTCAACCGGCCTGATCAGTCGAGAAATTCGCACAGATAGGCAGTGGGGGTTTTCACTTCCAGTTTGAAGGAAGAGTGACCGGCCACCAGGAAGGATTCACCCTGGCTGTAGGTGTGCCACTCATCTTCATCAGCCAGCTGGATGGTGAGGGCGCCCTTGATCACTGTCATCCGTTCGGGGGCGGCGGTGTTGAACAGGTAGTCACCGGCGTTCATCACCCCGACGGTTGATTTCTCGCCTTTTTGTTCGAAACCGATGGATTTTACATTTCCGTCGAAATACTCGTTAACTTTCAGCATCTTTACATCCCTGTGTGTACGTTTGTGCAGCCAAACTAGCACAATCTTTTGCCAGTTGTCATGGGGGATGAGGTAAAAATCGTCGAGACCGCTTTGAATCTTCACTTTTTCGCAAACTTATTAATAGCCAAGGTTAATGATTTGCTGATTTAAAACAGCAATTAAATGTGAGATAACACGCGCAAACAGGGGAATGGGCAGCCGCTCATTCCCCTGTTTGGTTAATTGCACTGGGAAAAGTGTGAATTTTGCTACATAAAGGAACATATTGTGTTAACTAAAGGACTCATTAAAAACATCGGCTTCCAGGTTGTGGTCGCCATGGTACTGGGCGCAGTGGTCGGCGCGTTCATGGGTGAACAAGCCACCGTGTTTGCACCGCTCGGTACCCTGTTTATCCAGCTGATCAAGATGCTGGTGATCCCGCTGGTGGCGGTTGCCATCCTCTCCGGCGCCGCCAATCTGGGCGCCAGCCCGGCGGCGGGCAAGATCGGTGCGGCTACGCTGGCCTTCTTCCTCGTGACCTCAGCGTTGGCCGTGTTGCTAGCGCTGGTGATGGGGCAGATCTTCAAACCGGGTGTCGGGGTTGATTTCGCTTCCGTTGCCTCCATGTTTGGCGGTGACTACGCCGATAAAGGGGCGTTGCCGGATGCAGTCGCCACCTTGCTTGGCATGATCCCCACCAACGTCTTCAACTCCCTCAACGAAGCGAACATCCTGCAGATCCTGGTGTTCTGCATGTTCCTCGGCATTGCGCTGGCCAAACAGCCGCGCGAGCGGGCCAAGCCACTGGTCGATGGGCTCAATACCCTGGTGGATGCCTTCGTTTGGATGATCAACAAGGTGATGATCATCGCGCCGCTCGGGGTGTTCGGTCTGATGGCGGAAGCCATCGGTACCTATGGCTTCGATGTGCTGACCCTGGTACTCAAGCTGTTCGTGGTCTATGTGGCTGCCATCCTCATCTTCGGCTTTGTGGTCTATCCGCTGCTGGTGATGATGTTCTCCAATACGCCGGTAATGAAGTACCTCTCTGCCATGAAGAAGCCGCAGATCGTGGCCTTCTCCACCGCCTCTTCCATGGCAACCCTGCCGGTCAATATGGAGACCTGCGAGCATGATCTGAAAGTGACTAACGCGACCGCTTCCTTCGTGTTGCCGCTGGGGGCCACCATCAACATGAGCGGCAACGCCATCTATTACGGCCTGGTCGCCATCTTCTTCGCGCAGGTTTACAACATCGATCTGAGCGTCGGTGCCTGGGCGGCCATCATTGTGACCTCCACTCTGGGGGCGATCGGTCAGGCCGGTGTGCCGGGCCCAAGCTTCCTGGTGGTTGCCGTGCTGCTGGCGGCCGGGATCCCCATCGAAGGGTTGCCGCTGCTGTTCGCGCTGGATCGGCTGTTCGACATGATCCGCACCTCCCTCAATATCACCGGCGATGCGGCCTGTGCTGTCATTGTTGACCGCTTCAGCCCGGAATATGACCCACAGCGTTGGAACAAGGCATAACTGCTTTGGGCTGGGCTGAGATATAACAGCCTTTAGCTGACACTGCGTAACGCGAGCCCCTGCCATGATGGCGGGGGCTTTTTTATATCTGCCGGACAAGTATCAGAGCAAAGGTGTGCACAAGAGATTGCTGACGGATGTAGCAGTGTTGAATGGAGAGCACGGGAGGGAAAACATCAGTTGTGGGCATGGGCCGTATGGCGTCAACCAGCCTGTTGTAGATGCCGGGGTAGGGGATTGTCAAACGACGGGTAACAAAAAGGGGAGCCTCGCTCCCCTCGGATATGATCTGCTGCTGATTCTACTCCATCAGGCCATATGGCTAAACCATCCTGGTTACACCCTTGTGGCGAAAGAAACAGCGTCAACGTGATGAAATCATATCTATGTTGACCATCTCGGCATTATTGCTGAAAAGCGCCAGTTGGTGGCGATTAAACAGACATGGCAAAGAGGGTCGGTCCGGATTGATGCCTCTCTATCCGGCTCAGAACTGTGACAGTGAGGGCAGAGAGACAGCAACCAGGGTGAAAAACACCGTGAAAACGGCAGTAACGACAAACTCTTTCATTTTTCTCTCCCTAAGTTGTTGGTTGATGTAGTCAAGATACCATAACAAGGGGGTAAAACAAGGTGTAAGTTGATAAAATGGCTGCTTTATGTGCGTGGTTGGTTGAGATGGCTATTTTTGTCATATTGAGCTGATTTTATCACCTGCTATGGCATGTCAGGCATTCAAGATTCTGTTTTTATGGTTATTTCATTTAAATTCAATTAGTTGGTGAGCTGTTGGTTGGTTTGGTGAAGGGTTTTGTATGGAGCTCAAATGGCATTTTATAAGTTTTCACCCTCGTAATAGTGTCATTGAGGCCATAAAAAGTGCGCAAGGCAATGATTTGACGATTCCTGACGTAGATAGCCCATCCAAAAGAAGCCTATGGAGACAATCTGGTTGCCAACCCTTGTCACACCATCACTTTATCAGTCCAGAGCCTCCGCATTTTTACAGCAATACACTGGGTTCATAGGGATGAGAGCCGTACATCGGGGGGATACAGAGTAGCAGCTGGCTGTTTTATCACCGCCAATTTCCCCGTTGGCCTCGGAATAGACATGGCCGCAGCAAGAGTGAGGTGCGCAATAGGCCAGAGGCGTATTCTCTGGCTGGGCTGGGCTGGGCTGGGCTGGGCTGGGCTGGGCGCGAGTAGCGATTTGCGTAGCCGGTGCATCTGTGTGAGTCATGTGAGTGCAATACGAGCGCAGCGCCGGAGCATGGTTGGGGAAGATATCTGAATTCCTTCTACAAGATTGAGATATAAAAAGCGGCGTATGACGAGGAGGCTGAACAAGCTCGTTTCAGGGTCGACAGAGCACAGTTCAACGCAATCCGGTTCGCAGTGATAAAAGATCCACGACAATACCGGAACTCTGTTCGTAGGCTGAAGCCGGTTGCTGTGAGGAGAGGAAGGCTAGTGATCAGTCAGATGGCGCAAGGGGTGGGATCAGGCAACCCGTATGGTGAGGGGCAAACAGCGTGCCGATGCACCAGTTTGCTTGAGATATAAAAAAACCCTCCGATGGAGGGTTTTTTTCATCAACAACCGGTTAAAAGCCGCGTGGCTTAGAACAGGGTGGTGGAGAGGTTGTAAAGCTCCTGATCGAACGGACGCTTCATGTTTTCGATGCAGTCGATAATGTCGTGGTGTACCAGCTCGTTGCGCTGGATACCGACGCAGCGACCACCGTGACCAGCCAGCAGTTGTTCAACGGCGTAAGCACCCATACGGCTGGACATGATGCGGTCACGGGCAGTCGGGGCACCGCCACGCTGAATGTGGCCCAGGATGGTGGCGCGGGTTTCACGACCGGTCAGGGCTTCGATGTCCTTGGCCAGTGCGTTCACGTCGGTAACGTGCTCGCAGATGGTGATGATGGCGTGCTTCTTGCCCTTGGCTTCGCCTTCCTTGATCTGCTTGAGCAGCTTCTCTTTGTCGAAGGCGACTTCCGGCACGATCACATACTCGGCACCACCGGCAACGGCGGCAGACATGGCCAGATCGCCACAGTGGCGGCCCATGATCTCGACCACGGAGATACGGTGGTGGGAGCTGCAGGTGTCGCGCAGGCGGTCGATGGCGTCAACCACCACGTTCAGGGCGGTATCAAAGCCGATGGTGAAGTCGGTACCGGCGATGTCGTTGTCGATGGTGCCCGGCAGGCCGATGCAGGGGAAACCCTCTTCGGTCAGCTTCTTGGCACCCATGTAGGAGCCGTCACCACCGATGACGACCAGCGCATCGATACCGTGTTTTTTCAGGTTTTCGATCGCTTCGGCGCGCACTGCGGGGTCTTTGAAAGCAGGGAAACGGGCGGAGCCGAGGAAAGTACCACCACGGTTCACCACGTCGGAGACGCTGTGACGCTCCAGCTTGACGATACGATCCTGGTGAAGACCGAGGTAGCCATCATAAATACCGTAAACTTCCAGGCCATGATGCAAACCGGCGCGAACCACGGCGCGAATGGCTGCGTTCATACCCGGTGCGTCGCCACCACTGGTCAAAACACCAATACGTTTGATTTGTTTGGTCATGAGTGCCTCTGGATCTGAGTTGTCAAATACGAATGTTTAAATAGACAAGCCACTTTTACTATATCGGCTTTCATATGGGATGCGGGGGCCACCATAGGAAAAGCGATACAAGAGAGGGGACGAGCCCCTCTCTTTGCCGTAATCAACGATTACTTGGCAGCGCCAGCGATGATCTGGGAGAAGTCGTCCACTTTCAGGGACGCACCACCGACCAGGCCACCGTCGATGTCCGGCTGACCGAACAGGTCGGCTGCAGTGGCGCCAGTGACGGAACCGCCGTACAGGATCTGTACTTTGGCAGCAACGGCGGCATCAAAACCGGCCAGGTACTGACGGATGTGAGCGTGAACGGACTGAGCGATCTCCGGAGTGGCAGTCTTGCCAGTACCGATGGCCCATACCGGCTCGTAAGCGATAACGGCGTTGTTGAAGGAGGCGATGCCGCAACGGTCGATAACAGCTTTCAGCTGGGTCTCAACCACGTTCTTGGTCACGCCGGCTTCGAACTGCTCCAGAGTTTCACCGATGCACAGAACCGGGATCAGGCCGCCTTTCTGGATCGCTTCGTACTTGGCAGCAACCACGTCGTCAGTCTCTGCGTGCAGGGTACGACGCTCGCTGTGGCCGACCAGAGAGTAGGTGCAACCGAAAGCTTTCAGCATGGAGGGGGCGTTTTCGCCGGTGAAGGCACCAGACTCGTGAACGTCAGCGTTCTGGGCACCGTAGGCAATCTTGCTGCCAGCGGTCAGTTGCTCAACCAGACCCAAAAAGATAACCGGCGGGCAGACGGCGACTTGCACAGAAGGATGAGCGGCAGCAGCCGGGGTCAGTCCTTTGATCAGAGCTTCTACAGAAGCCTTGGTGCCGTTCAGTTTCCAGTTACCCATTACCAGGTGCTGTCTCATCTTGTATATCTCCTAGGCATTTGATTGCGCGACATTATATGAATTGAACCGAGCCCAAGATAGCTGACCCGGCGGCAAATGACGTAATTTTTTTTCGCTTTCCTGATCCAAATCAGGAATGAAACGCTTGATCGCTCATTCGTTAACCTGCCCCCGCAAGCGAGCCCACCATACCCCAATCCATTCGTGGATGGCAGCTTCGGAATACATCAAATAACGCCCTTTGGGCAAATAACTGTAGAGCGGCTGGGGTACCTGGCTCTGCTTGGCGGTGTAATCGGTGGGGGCCGGCACGGCATTGAGTCCCTGACCCTGATAGAGGGCCATGGCGCGTGGCAAATGAGTGGCCGAACTGACCAGCGCCACCTCTTTTCCCTTGAGGTGACGACTGATACTGACAGCCTCATCATGAGTGTCTTTGTTGTTTTCAAACAACGTCATCCGCGAACGGGATATGCCGAGGCTCTCGGCCATCCGGGCATTGACCTCGGCATTGGAGAGGGTATCCCCCGACACATAACCGGAGAACACCAGCTCGGCGTCGGGATAGGCCTGGGCGAGGCGCACCCCTTCGAGAGTGCGGGCTAGGGCGATATTGTTCTGCCAACTGCGCATCGGCACCGCCGGGTCGCTGACATGGCCGTTGCCGAGCACCACGATGGCGTCGATGTTGGGATGCTGGCTCACCTCGAACGGCGGGTAGGTCTGCTCCAGCCCGCGGGCCAGTTCATAGCTCATCGGCCGCATCCCCATCAGCGCCACAATGAGCAGCGAGAGAGTGGCCAGCAGCTTGCCGGTTTTCTGAAAACGGGTGAACCAGAGTAGCAGCAGGGCGACCAGCAGCAGGGAGAGGGAGAAGGGGAGCGGCATCAATAGCTGACCCAGCCACTTTTTGAGCACGAAAACGGGGTCCATCAATTATCCTTTACATATCAACGCAGTACATTGTAATCATGATTTCTTGGGGCATTTTTGGGGCATTTCGTTAAATTGTGTGCCTAATCGCTCCCATACCCGTTCAGACTCTGCTCGGTCATTATCCGGTATCCAAGCACCGTAGACCATCCTGAGCATCTTGCTATCAACGTGGCCCAGATAAGCTGCGACCCACTCTGGGTTTGCGCCCGCGGTCAACATTCTTGATGCGAACGTGTGCCGGGTATGGTACTGAGTCCGGCGTTGAATTCCAGCTCGTTTTATTAATCTGTCCCATTTCCCAGCCAACGTATCTACGGCAAAGCATCCAATGTGAACGGAATGTACGTTTCGTATTTTGGGAACTAACACAAAGGTACAAGTTTCTGATAGCGGGCGGCCGTCGCGGAGAGTCTTGGTAATCTCGTGTCGTTGCCCGATACCGGTTAAAGGTTGCAAGACAAGTAAAGCCTCGATTGCTGGTGGCAAGAGGACGATTGTCCTTGCCTTTCCTGTTTTGGGCATTTTGAATTTACGCGATATGGTCACATTACGGCGAACAGTCAGTTCGCCACGTTCCAGATCTATGTCTTCCCAAGCAAGTGCGCACAATTCCCCGGTGCGCAATCCAGTCCAGATAGCTAGGCGGATCCAGGCTGCATCCATGGGGCGGCTTGTTGCAGCAATGAGTGATGCCTCCTCTTTCAAATCGATTGGATTTGGTTTGTCACGATCGACATCAACGTAAACAAGTGCAGAGCTCAAGTCTTGTGGGGTGTAGTTATTAGCCTTTGCCCAATTGAACAGGCATGCTGCAACGCCCATGTAATTATTGACTGAGCGAGGAAGTAATACGCGACCAGTATGTGGTCTGGGTGTAGATATAAGGTAGCTGCGCCAGGCTTGAACATCCTCTGGATGCAGCGTTTTCATTGGCCTGGATTTATCGAAGTACTGAGCTAGTCGAGTTAGAGTAGAGCGGTAACGTTTTGTTGTGTGGTCACCAATATCAACTTCTTTGATCTGTAGATAGCGGGATACTAATTCGCCAATTGTAATTTCTCGGAGGGCTGAAGCAGCACAGAAATGGTTGGCCTTTTTGCTGTTGGGGAAGTGTTTTGCGTAATTAAAAGTATCGATGGCAATCTCATGAAGAATCGCTTCACGCAGTCGGGCAACGTGCTTGATATTGGTTTTGGTCACTGGAATATTGATGACTTCTCTACATCTCTTTCGCATGTAGTGGAAAGTGATCCTGAGGCCTTTGCCATGACGCTCCACCCCTTGCAGAGTGGAGAGTACAACATCTATCTCGTCGGTAGGTTTGCGCACATCCAGTCCTCGAAACGACGCCAGTTAATAACAATTTTTTTGTCTGGAGCCTTGGCATAGTGGACCCCTTCGATGAGCTTGCCTTGTTTAACTTTTTCTTTGATTGCTTTCTCCGTGTAGCCCGTCATTTCAGCCGCTACTGATGGCAATACCCAGCTTGGGCGTTCCATTACTGTTTGTTGTTGCATGGTAGGTCCTTGTTGGTTTTGCTATTTCATCCTGGCCCGTTTGGTTATACAGAGAGAAAGCATTCAGCCTGCCGTCTGCTACGTGCCGCTTGGTGATTAGCTGATTGTGTTGATTGGCCCCTCTAGTGCAAAGGGTGGTGGGACTGCTTTAGTGAGGGAAGGGCCGTTAATGGTCTGAATAGTTGGTGAGAGCTTTTGCTAGGTTATCGATTTGCCAGATATGTGCAGCACCCAAGAAGTAAACTAAGGCCACTGATGTCCCTCGGACCGTCACGCTAATGGTGACAATGTTGATGAACATACAGATGGCTGTTCCAACAACCAGCAGTGTGAGGATAACTAACTGGTTCACTTGGGAAATGCTCACTGTTCACGCTCGGGCAACACTTTAGACTGGGGTTTTGCTTGCAGGTTGTGGAGCACCCTAGCTGCGCCTTCGGCTTGAGTGCGGTTGCAGATAGTCCCACCAGGTAGGACAAATTTATCAGGCTGTTTGGGATGAGGCATAACGACACCTAGCCCGGTAATGACTGCGCCAGGGTAGGGGGATTCCATATCTTTCATGGGGGAACCTCTGATTTATCCACGGTTTCTGTGAGCCTAACGGTGGATGATTTGGGGGTATCAAGTAGCAGCGCTGATGGGCTCTGCTCCGGCAAGCATCAAGGTCAGCTTGCTGATATCTGAAATTCTGCAGGTGCCGCGCCAGTTCGGGGCGAAGATAAGAAACATTGAGCCTTTCGGGTTACTCTTCATTTCGAGGCCGGTTCTCTTGTTGATGAAGTTAATCCGACCATTGCGCCATTTACCCTTTTCATCGTGGTAGCCCTTGATATGGCGGACTTCGCTGGCCATATCCCCCGGGTACCACTCAGTGCTGGTGTCTTGCGGTACTAACATTACGGTACCGATGCCTTTACGTTGTTGCTCAATGGCTTTGTCTACCCATGGACCGATATCGGAATAGGGTGGGTTGAGCCAAGCCCAGGGTGCACGCAGAAAGGGGCTGATGAAGTCACCCCAATCCACGCTGAGAGCATCAATGCCGGGCGTTAGATAGTGCTGGCATAGGGCTGTCTCGGGGAGGGCTGCTGCATCGAGGGCAAACTTGAACTCTCGATCCAATGCTCGAAAAAGGAACATTGGTGTCTGGGTCAGATCGCGGGTATTAGAAGGGGTGGTTGAACCTCGGTAATCAGCCATCAAGTCTACTCCAATGTGGTCAGTAGTTGATACGCAGGTGCGCGATCTGGCTCTTAGCTATGTGAGTAATGAGGGTTACAGCCTTATCTTCCTCAATGCCAAGCCCCATAAGGTCCATCATGATTGAGCTATGGATCCTGCCGCGGTGATCCCTGTCGGCAAGGCGGCGGGCATCATCTTCGTCTTTGAGGCGTTGTTCATCGGCAATGTGCTGGCGTTCCTGCTCTGCCGCTCGAGTCGCCGCTTCTTCAGCTTGTAGTGCCGCGTTGTCTTCAGCCTGTTGGCGGGCCAGCTCGGCAGCTTCGGCATCACATCGGGCTTGGGCTTCGCGCTCTATTGCTATCTGGGTTTGGCGCAGAGCTTCCTGCTCACGGTGCTGAGCAGCTTCACGCTCGAGACGTTGACAGTCTTCTTCCTGGATGCGAGCGCTCTCAGCGGCTTGCTCTGCTATCAGGCGTTCGCGATCAATGCGATCCTGCTCGGCCTGCTTCTTGCGCAGCTCCTCCAGTTCTTCTTGTTCGGCTTCATACTTCTTGCGGGCGGCCAGCGTCTCGCTAAGGCGTTTGACCGCAAGCTCCTTAGCAACGGTCGCCTGAGGCAGCAGCTCTTGCCATGTGTCGTCCAGATCGGTCTGCTTGACCTCCAGCAGCATGGCCTGCAGATCTGCGGCTACACACTCGGTGCTGGCCGCAGCGTGAAACGCCTTGATCCTGGTGAGGCGGGCTTGCAGCTCTGCAACCCGTGTTGTTTCTGCTTCTTCAAATTTGGTGAGCGGGGCGCGCACCTCTTCTTTCAGGGCATCCAGGGTGTCGCGGATCAGCTTGCGGTTGGCGTCGATGCGTGCAGGGATTTCCTTGTACTTGGCGGTCAAATCCTTGCCGAGACCATCAAGATAGGTTTTGGTCTTGGTTACCGCATAGGCGACGCTGGCAATTTCCTTGCGTCCCTTGGCAGTGGTGACATCCGGCACCAGGCTGGATGCCTTCTTGCGAATGTCTGCCAGCATGGCATTAATGCCATCCCCTTCGGTGAACAGGGCAATTTCGGTTGTGGGGTCGAGGACAACCAGTTGGGTCTGGGCTCTGTCGGTCTTGGCTTGTTCGGTCATGGTGGGTCCTTGGGTATAAAAAAGCCTGCTGGTCGGTGCAATGCTATTTATTTAAGAGAATGTGAGTTCCAGCCCACGTAATATCAGGGCTAAAAAGCGAGGGAGGCATGATGCCTCCCTCTTTCTATTGCAAGCTGCGCTGGATATAGGCTGGAGTCAGATGGACTGGATCTTGCCTTGCTCACTCATCTCAGGTCACATTTATGAATGACTAGTCAAAAAGTGCTTATCTGAATGACATTGCTGCCAAGTCGGGGGTTTTCTGTTATTGCTGTTTGCAGTCCTTATAGGCGGTCTGCCACTCGCCGGCCAGATCCCACATCTCGACAAACCCTTCACTCCCTTTGCTCCACCAGACTGCTTCGTGCTCGTCCGTATAGCGGGCGCCGGAGGCGGAGACAGCCTGCGGCAGGGTGTAGTCTTTGCCATCGGGCAGGGACAGCTTGATAAAGTTGAGGCTCTCGTCGGAGAGGGAGAAGTAGCGCACCTGCACCTTCTTGCCCTGCTCGCACTGGTAGCTGATCGGTTCACCACCTATGACAGTGAGGCTGTTGCCCTGATTGCAGCCAGCGAGAGCCCCCATGGCCAGTATGCCGATGGTCATCATATGAGCTTTTTTCATGATAACAGTCCTATTTATGTTATCCGAACATGCGACTAACAGCTTGAAGCTGATCTGCAATGGCTGTCTGGCGTTTGCGTCGGTAGTTGTCCGGAACCTTATGCCAGCTCAGGCTCGGCTCGGGCGGTATCAGCTACCGGCTGGGCCAGTGCCCCTTCCAGAATGTCGAGGATCTGGCTGTCGATGGTCTCATCGAATTTGCGGGCAAACAGATGCTCGCTTTGCAGCAGCGTTGTGGCATCTTCTGCCAGATAGTCCCGTGGCCTCAGCTTGATGTCTCCCATGGGGATCCAGTCGATGGCCCGTTTGTCGTCATTGACAATCCGGCCCTGATAGCTGGTGTTCATGATCACTGTCTGGAAGAACCCCTCATCGGCGATCAAGGTGTTTTGGTAGAACGTTTTGAAGCGATCCACCTCGGGGCTGTGGCTGACAAATTCACAAAAAGCGCGGCTCAGGATCATCCACTGATTGCCAATGTAGGGGGTGACACCTTCCAGATAGGGGCGGGTGGCGACCGGTTCACAGATCAGCTCCTGCTCCGTCTCGGTCACATAGTGGTCTATGCGGTGCAGAGTATCGGGGCGCAGCTTGCGCTGATCGAGGACTTTGAGGAAATCCTTGCCGCGATGGCCGTGTAAGAAGCGGTGGATCTGCCCCTGGGTGCGCAGCGGAAAATCCTGGGCACTCAGATTGATGAAAAACTCCCATTCCACACCCTGTTTCAGCAGTGCCGTTATGCCGCGCAATTCGGCATCCACCAGACTGTATCCTCCCCACAGTGCATTCTTGCTCGCGAGCAGCGAGGCATTGGGATAGTCGTTAAGGAATCCGGCAATCTCCTGCTGCAACTCAGGACCCGAGCTTTTGTCGACGTGGATCAGGTAGTGATTACTGTCGTGGTAGATCGCCTTGAACAGGCGCTTGAACTGGTCGGGATAGCGATGAACCAGAATGAGGTAGGCAATCATGGCGGTGTGTCCTGTGTTGGCGGCAGGGCAGCGCCAAACAGCAGGCCACTTCAGGCCGATGGCTTGAAGCTGGTTCCCGTCGGGCTGACCGCTGTCGCAATAAAAGAGAGTGAAACGCATATGGCAACAGTGAGAACAGGCTGCGACAGGGGGAGATGCACCTTACGGCATCGGGTCAATACAGCCTATCTGGTAACGTCAGGTTGAGGATGAGAGGGGGGGCGAGGGTGCCCTGGCGGGAGGCTCTTTTGCATGACAAGCTAGTCATCAGGTGCAGAGCGCAAGCGGCCGGTAAGTGAGGGGTCACAGTAGCACGGTTCGGATGGGGGGCGTCATATATCACCGCGGCTGAAAGAAAAGTGCTCAATGGAGTACAGGTTTGGCCTCGAAATCCTGCACCAGCCACTCATTTGACCTTTTTGAGCTGGGCTTTGCGCTCGCCAGCAACCTGTTTGATGCCGTCGGCTACGGCATGGTCGCCGGTTTCGCTGGCCCATGCCCAGGCGCTGCTATAGGCCTGCTGCCATTCGACGGTATCGCTTGCTGCTCCAATAGCGGCGCAGTGGTCCGCGTATGCGCTGGAGTGGTCAATCTGCTCTCTGGTGTCGATTGGATTATGCGGTTCAGCCTCTTCTGGCTGAATGAGTTCTTCAGTGGTGCGTTTTGTCTCCATGGCCTTGGCAGGGGATGACTCTTGGCGCATTGCGTTAAGTGCGCGGCTTTTTTCTGGCTGGGCCTCTTCCTCCTTTGACTTGAACCAGTCGCCGGGCTTGCTCATACCATCCCGTAGGGAGGCATAAATCTTACGCATCTGGACATACTGCGCTGGCTGCATTGCGTCCGCGCGTCTGCCGAGATATGTCTGCACCTGCTCTGTTGTTACCCCAAACTCAGCACTGAACGTATCGAGCATGCGCTTGATCGACTCGGGACTTGTGTCAGCGTGGGTGTTGAGGGTTACCTCGCATTGGCGTTGTGCTGCTTCTATCACGTCACCGGGGATCACCCCAAGAATGCAAGCTCGCAATCGGCGGGCACCATTGTTTGCCACTAGCTCGTAGATATCGCGTGGATCTTCCAGTCGCTTTTGACCGTTTCTGGTGTGACGAATGTGCGGAACAGTAAAAATTTTTAGCTGTTTGGTGTTGGTTTCCACATCCCAAGCGAACGCCTCCACAATGGATTCGCCTTTGCGTTGCTCCAGCTCGCGGATGCCGAACTGTATATTTCCCCAGGCTTGTGCCAGCGCCTCTGCCAACCTGATACTTGGGCCGGTCACATCCGAACCTCCACGGTTATAGCTGTATAGCGCCCCCTCTGCGAGGGTTGGGCGTGAGCATGCTTGTAAGATGCGATCTGTGGCTTCTACGGGGTTGCGCGGGAATTTTTTGGCAATCACCATGGCGGCCTGTACTTCTTGAATAGCCCGCTGTTGCTCAACTGCCACTAATCCTTGCTCTTGACGCTGACTGGCCGCGCCGAATGGGTTTGAAATGGCTTGGTTCACGCAGCTCTCCTTGCCCATGCAGGGCGGGTAAGTGGTATCAGGTCGTGCCAGTCATTATTGACGCGGCACTCGTGGAATTTGCGAAGGTCTCGGCGGTAGAGTTCTTTGCCAGACTCTTTCCAATCCTGCTCCAGCGGGCGAACCCGCACCGGGTAGCGGCCGCACTCAATGGATGAGCTGACCGCGATAAAGATGAAGTCAGGTATCTCGCCGTATATTTCCCGATAGCCATCGGAATACATGGCGTCCTGAACGTGGTAGCGGAACTCCTCGACATGGCGCCTAAGGCGACCCATGTCGTCCACCTTCTTCACATCGGCCAGAATGGGGTGGCCGGTCAGCATCCTGTCTGGGCGGCAGCGGCAGAGCTCATCTGTTTCTGAGTCGGTCCAGTACAGCGAGCCTTCACAGATGCCGTCTTGCTCTAGCAGCCAGCGGGCGTCGGGGTGGGCGAACACGCTTTCGCGCATCAGTTGCAGCTTGCGATCGTCCTCGAACGAGATGATGGTCTTGCCAAGTTCGGCGCAGTTGGCCATGAACTCCTTCTCTTCGTCCTTGCCAGCGTTGGTGCGGAGGTTGAATTTAGGGGCGATGATGAAGCGGTCCTTGAACTCTTCCGGCTCCAGCAGCAGGCAGTGCAGGGCGGTGCCCATGTCCAGCGCCTTGAGCTTTTCCTCGTCAACTGGCGCACTCTTGCGCCAGACGTAGGTGGCGGGGCTCTCGGCGATGTCGTCGAGTTGGGATTTGCTGATCCCGGGGCCAGAGTGGTATTGCTCGTTTGACAGGCCCTGTACCAGCCCTCGCGGCAGGGCAGTAATGCCCGCACCTAGCAGGTCTAACCATCCTGCTGAGAGCCCATCCTGTAGGACGTTGATGGTATCGACGGCGGCGTTCATGCTGCGTTCCTCTGCTGGTATTGCTTGAACTCGAGCTCGCTCATGGCCTCTTCTAATTCGGCAAGGTGGTTGCCCCAGGCGTTGCGGGCCAGATAGATCAGTCCTTCTGTCAGTAGCTGCTCGACCAGGAGGGTGAGCGGTACTTTGTCGCCAGACACCATCAGCAGGTATATCGCCTGGTTAAGCTGCGTAGCCTGGTCTGCATTGACCTCTACCAATAGAGTGGCTACATCGATATCGAGTTGGCCAGATAACAACGGGAGGTGATTTGCCTCGACCCACTCGGTAATCCATTCAGCCTTGGCGTTGGCCTCTGCCTCTTTGCCGTCAAGCAGTGCAAGCAGAGTGGTTTCACTGGTCATAGCTACAGCTCCATTTCAATGCGCAGGGCGCGCTGTGCGTGATATTCCTCGATAGCTCGGCGGGCGCTCGTACTGTGCCTTGCTTCACTGCGGTCTATGGTGGAAGGGGCATGGTCGAGGGGGTAGGGATGACGACTGGGCGGCAGCATGGCGCAGCGAAATGCCTGCACCTGGGCTTCGGTGAGTTGTTTCATGGTCGGGTCCTTGGTATGGGGGCTGGTATTGCCCCATTAACTATTTCGTGCGAGGTTGTTCCAAATGACACAATCTAAGAGGTGCGTATATGAATCAGCGTCGTATGCAGTGCTGTTTCTGTGACAGTGAAGCTATGGCTATTGCCACTGATTTCAGCAACAGGGATGACTACCTCTGTCCGCAATGCGGGCGATATGAGATTTCAGTTCTTGCTGCACGGAAGTTGGCTGAGAGTGGTAATCCCAGTGTAGTTGCAAGAATCCTGGAGCTGATTAAGACCACCCCCGAAGGTCAGCTCTTATCTGTGACCTTTGATGGCCCCAAACAGGAGTTCGTGTTTGAGAGGGGGCCCATGAAGAGGCAATAGCCGTGCATGGTGATTTCCGTCCCTCCGGAGCTCCTTACAAAGTCCGCGGCTTCGTTACCAATGATGCCATCGTCCAGAGCTTGTGCGGTCTCGCGAAGAGCTTGTGCAACTTCGGGAAGGAATCGGCGATCGCCAATCACATCATTCTGCATGTGGATGGATACAACCCTGCGCTGAACTGCGATGCTCTCGACTTGATGAGGGCTGCTGGAGCCAAGCACCTTCATTGCGATGCCTCCAACTTAACGGGCTCATTCCCTTGACCTGTGACCAGCCAATGGAAGTGAACGGACAATTCCGGATGTTGAGCAATCAGCAGCAGGGTCCCGCCGCCAATCTCTCGGTAGTTAAGCTCGTAGTTCTTGAGCGTGGTGGGTGGGATGCCCAGCAAGCTGGCGAACTTCGGTCGGCTGAGGCCAAGGCGTTCTCGCAACTGGCGTAGGCGCTTGCGACATGCGTCATTGAGTTGGGGGATAGTCTCGTTGCACTGCTTGGTACGTTTCTTCATGGTCGGGTCCTGTGGTGGTTAAAAAAGAAACCCCCGGCGCTAGGGCTGGGATTTGGTAGAGTGTGTCGAGTCCGGAGGCTTTTGATTTGATGGCTGTCTCGTCTTTTTCGGAGGATATTCCGGTTGATCCTTTAGGTTTTGTTATCACTGGAGCGCTATGTATGTGGCATAGGTTAATTGTTGAATGCCCAGGGAATATTGAGCTGAGTAAGATTGTGAAGGCTGTGGATCAGCTCTATTTTGGTGGAGAGCTGAATTATGCTGTTTACAAAGATGTGTATGAGCACAACGCGACAACAATTACTTACTATTTATCTCCCTTGCTTGATGAGTTAGCTCGGGAGTTGGCAGCCGAACCATGTGATCCACCCCTAATAACCAGCGAAAGCAAGATCCAGCTCATCTTCGGTGTAGATCTTGCCGAGGCGCATCTGAGCTGATATCCCCCTGATAATGTCAAAGCGAGGAGTGAAGTAGTTTGCAATGCAGCAATACTCCTCGGTACCTTCACCGTCGATATGACCATCACTATAGATATTGATGGTTTTGAGCTCTTTGCTCCGCAGTTGAAAGGCTAGAACGGGTTGATTGGAGGGATGTTCAGTTACGCAATCGTCTTGTTTTTCCATGCTAAATTTCCTTTTTTAAAGCTTATTTACTGAGAACCTTGTCACCTTCCAGCCCCACATTCCGGTTCGAACGGGTTAGCGGGGATCTGGCGGGCCAGCAGATTACGAGCGGTGACTGCCCAATCCATATTGTTAAAGAGCGATGCAACGCTGAATTCAGGTTGCAGTTAGCCAAAGCATCCTTGCGGTGCTTGATAAAGAGGTTTTGGCTACGGCGTTATCAGGGAAGCGCCAGACCCGAATCAGACTGCGTGGCGGCGATAGTCAATGCGCCAGTGGAGGAGGGCGCTGTTTTTGGCGAAGCCGGTGGTGCGCTTCTGGGCGGCACGGGCGGCAACAATGTGATGTTGCTCGGCAGCCAGCATGGCCAGATAGAGGCGCAGCTTAATGGCTCGGCGGCGTGTTGCATTGCCATTCAGCAGGTCGGCGATGGTGGCAATGCACTGGTCTGCTCGTTTAGCCGCTCTGGATAAAATGCTCTTGATCATGGTACATTTGCTCCTGTTGGCGGGTTGGTCCCCGTTGACACCTTCCTCGCCTTTGGCGTGGTTGGGTCCTGTTGCTGGGGTTGGTCCCCTGGCAGCCTGACTAGGGGTGGTTCCCTGGTCCTTCGAAGCCCGCCTTGTGCGGGCTTTGTCGTTCTTACGCGCTGGTCAGGCGCATGCCCTGGTTCAATGGGCGGGTCCTGTTGCTGGTGGCCGATGATTCATGGCCTTGTCGGAATAGTCTGATTGTTTTACCGAACAAGACGAAGGTTAATATTGGTGAACAGAATAGTCAATGTTATTTGTTCGTTATTGTGAATGTCATTTTTGTGGACATATCTTTGGAAGATTTCTGGTACAAAAAAGCCCGCATCGTGCGGGCTAATGGTGGAGGATGAAGGGTTACTACTCCTTCATGTCTCTACGTAATTCGATCATTCGGCCATAAACAAGCGCATCCTTGAGAGGGATTACACCAAGCCTGGGATCATCGGTTACCAATGTAATGCCTGATAGTCCATTTAGGGCTTTGAGCAGGCGCTCCTGCTTGTTGCTATCGAGTCTTACCAGCACGATATCGTTTTGGCGAGGGACTCGATCTGCAAGGTCAATAATACAGATATCACCATTTTTGATGCCAGATCCCATAAGGTTATCGTCATTGGCGATCACGCCAATAAGATGTCCTTCTGCGTCAGTAAAAATGCTGCGTCCGCTCTCTAGCGTTGAAAGGGCATCCGTCGGGTGCTTGCCAAGCTCAGACATCTCCCATACCGGCACCTCACCGAGATTGGTAGTAGAGACATAGGTTCCACTTTCCTTTCCTGTGTAAAGCCAAAGAGGATCACAACCTAAGGCCTTCGCGATAGATAGCAGGCTGCTTACTCGCAGGTCTTTGAGCGGATCAGATAAGAGAACAGATATGGCTGCCTTACTTACCCCAGACTTGCGTACCAGATCAGCCTGTATGAAGCCGCGTTCATTCATCATGTATTCCAGCCGATCTCTAAAAGAGGTCATCTTGATTCTGTTCTCATAATAAAACACCCCATCATTTTGTCTTATCTGGAGGTCGCTATGGTGATCATTGATGTGTTCATAGTAAGGAACTAAGATGGCCTTTGTACTGTAACTATCGCAAGGACCCGACCAATGAAGAAACGTGAAGTGATTGAGCATTTCGGCAACATGGCTCGCGCCATGAAAGCGATAGGGATCTCCCGTAGCCTTGCTGTGAAGTGGGGGGATGTGATCCCGGCCCAGCATGCCGTCAGCTTTGTTATCGCTAGCAATGGCGAGCTGCGCCTGGGGCTGGATGATTATCCCTTGAGCAAAGAGTTGCAACAGCCTACCCAACAAGCCGCCTGACCACCGGCTTTTATGACCACACCAAAAGGACCTGACCAATGGGACGACCAGCACTGCCCGATCACGCAAAAATGGACTCAATTTCTCCACTTCGACTACGCGGAAACCCAGCTCAACGCTGTGTGTGGCAAGAAGTCGGGGCAGAATTTGGCATGACGGAGACCGCCTTCGCGCGCACCTCACTTCTGATCTTGCTTAATTCCATATCGAAACATGAACCTCTGATCTTGGCGAGAGCCGTCAAACGGGCCAATCGGAGCCTTATCGAGCAGGGGTTTCCACCTGTGACCGTCGAAGAGATCCTGAACGGTACTGGCCTTCCTGAGCGGGGATTGCTGATCTTTTTACCCTCCGACGAGCTCGCCCATGACGAGGAGCGTCCCAAGAAGCCGCTCCAAAAGCTTGTTGGCCTGATCAACTTCATTCTTGGGAGATAACAGCATGCCCATTTTTAACTGGCCGCCACGCCCAGCATCAGAACGCATCAGCGATCGCGACAACATCGTGTTGAAAGCGGTTATGCATGAGCTGGCATTAGCGATTGATGAACCTTTGATCTCAACGGCGCAGGCTGCAGGGACTGACCGGCAGGCTCTTCGCTTGGCGCGAGAGCTCCAGGACCGCGCCTTTGAGCGTGCAGCGGGACAACCTAGCGTATAACCAATCTGCCCGGCTCACCACCGGGCTATCTGCTCGTCATAACAGGATCCAGACCATGACCAAACCAACTTTGGCCAATGGGGTTTTCCCCATGCTACATGCTTTTAAAAACGACACTGATATTGAAGAACAGGCTTCTGAGAGTCTGGGGGGAGGGCAAGAATGAACATCAACTTTCTTGACCGACCAATCGCCTTTCATCGCCCATTTGTAGCCATCACGGGTTCGGTCACCGGCGCTCTATTTCTATCGCAGGCCCTCTATTGGGCAAAGCGCTGCAAAGAGCATGAAGATGGTTGCTCATGGTTCTATAAGACTCAGGCTGACTGGGAGGAAGAGACGGGGCTGACCCGCTACGAACAGGAGGGCGCGCGCAAGGCATTACGCAATCTCGGGGTGTTGAAGGAAAAGCGGGTGGGATTACCTGCACAGCTCTATTTCTGCATCGATCTGGTAGCGCTTGAAGCTGTCATGAATGCATGTGATTTCTTGCAACCTAGTATGCGGAAAACCAGCAAACAGGCTAGGGGAAAACCAGCAATCAGTAGTGCTGGAAACCAGCTATCTATTACAGAGATTACTACAGAGACTACTACAGAGATCCAAGATCCCCCTTTGGTCCCCCAGGAGGAAACTCGCCCTGAAAGCGAAACCACTCGACGAGGTACCCGCTTGCCGAACGAATGGGGACTACCGGCCGAGTGGGGGAGGTGGGCGATGCAAGAGACGAGGCTGCCCAAGGAACGGGTCTTGATGGAGGCTGCTACGTTCGCAGATTACTGGCAAGCCCTGCCTGGCGCCAAAGCGGTGAAGCTGGACTGGGAGAAAACTTGGCGCAACTGGATACGCCGGGCAGCCAGCTCATTCCGAACAGCCGCACAGTGCAAGCCCTTGGCCAACATCAAGGCAGCCCAGCAAGCCTCACAGGCGCTTCGAGAGTCGGGGAGGGGAGGTTATGACGACGACACTCCCCTGTAGCGTGACAGCCCTGCCAGCAATGCAGGAACAGCCATTGATGAGTGACCGCATGGCGGCGTTTATGGCTGAGGAGCTGTTGCCTATGATGGCCGGTAGCTGGCCCGCAAGCGCAAACCAGTTGGATACCAATGCTCGCGGCGTGGCACTGGCCTGGGGGGGCGTATTGCGCGGGTTCACTCCAGCCCAAATCCGAGAGGTTGTGTTGGATATGGCTGTTGACGTAGATCGCCAGTTCGCACCGCGCCCTGCGGAAGTGCGGGCAGAAATACTTCGTCGTTTGCCTCCCGCAGTACGGACAAAGCCACTCCAGCTTGTGTTCTCCATCGCGGCGTGCCGGATGGAGGCAACTGTTACCGTACTGCAGCGTGATAGAGAGGTTACACGCGATGCTGTGAAGATTGAGATGGAGCTGATCCTCACCGACCGCCGCCAACGCGGCTACACCATCACAGGGAGGCTATAGGTATGTTCAATCCAGATGTGATCGCAGCAGTCAAAGCAGCGAAATTCTACCGGGTGGTGATCTACCCAGCTGTACGCGGGGACGTCGTGAGCGAGTGCTGGTGGAGGTGGCAGACGAGCAAGCCGTGCTGGGGCACACAGACCGCCTTTGCGGGGTAGGGCTCTGGCTGGTACAGGGCAAGGCGCCTGGGCGTGTAGCGGAGGAAGTCGAACGGTTGAGAGGAACGCCTGTGTAGGTGTTGGTAGGTGGGGCAATAACTGGTTGCCGGCCTCAAGGTGCTGTTCAGGAGTGAAGTCGTGACACCGGCCTGAAGCCGGTGTCAGGTGATAACTAGAACTGTACAGTCATTTACGTCAAGACTAGGTCAGGATGTTGCAAGAACATATCCGTTAAGTTCTTTGACTTTTTTACTAATAAACCGAAGTGTGCCTCCTTTAGCGGTTGGCCACATTGATTTTAAGTTGTCATCGCTGATGATTTCATTTTTTCCACCTGATAGTTTTGTTGCGCGAAAAACGCATTCCCCGAATGCTTTTGGATGCATATTAGGTGGTAAACCAACTAATGTTACAAGTGCTTTGCTCGTGGCTAATCCTACGCCAAGGTCAATAGCTGGAAGGTTATATCGTTCATAAAGTATCTCATTGATTATGGTTCTAGCATCACCGATAGTGTTTTTGGCTGCTCGATGTGCAGCATAAATAGCTTCTGACCTATCATCAGGATTAATCCTGAATAAAGCAAGCGCCCCGTCTCCGAGATATTCAGTTACGCTGCCATTTTCTTCGCTAACAATAAATCCTAATGATGGTAGTAAAGCAGATGTCTCATAATAAACACGCTGAAGGCCAGAGACTTTAGCTTTTTTATCACTTATTGCACATAAAAGATGCTTGGTTGAATCCCTCATATCTGCAACAAATGCTACAAATTCATCTATTACGGTTTCAGCATCAGTAACAATATCATGTCCTGGTATTTTCGATGGTTCTGCTGAGTCCATGATAAAACCATCACGCGACTCGATTCCTACACCTTTATTAACAGACTCAATCAATAAGCTTCCACCGTTGTCCCAATTTTTCTCAGCTTTATTTAACGAGATGGATATTATATGTCTAAGTTTTTCTTTTTGAACTGCTGATAACATCATTTACCTTACTGTGGGTAGTATTGAAAATTCTAAATTATTTTAGATAAAATATATGTTTCTATCCCTAGAAGTAAAAAAACAACTGTGGTTTTTAATGCTAAATCTAATCTATATAACTTTATGTCTCTAATGTAGATTAGTTTCATATGTTCGAAGGATAAAGCCAAGCAAATATCAACTTGGCTTGATGGGTAAGTGTTATAAAATAGTTGTACACTCATCGAAGATTTGTTTTTGTTTAAATTTAGCAATGCATGTTTAAACGTAAACTTATACAGTTCACCACCGTAGAAACTACCATTTGAATATTCTTCTCCAGAAATGTTTTTTGCCGGATTTCCAACGGCGGAAATGGTTTTTACAAGAATGCTAATTGATGTTGCCCATAAAATGAAAAGAATACATATCATAATTAATAGCAACCTAGGCGTATAATCCGACAAGGCATAATCCCATATAGCACCGATGTAGCTTACGGGTAAAAACAATCCAGCTAACAATGCCCCCACCTTTACATCTGTAGCTCGGATAGTTGCTTGAGCATCATTAATTGCAGACAGAATGAATGAAATTTTTTCATCCATTCTTTTTGACCCATTCATTCATGTCTGTATTGATGATATAACCATGATAACAATCGTAAGTATTGTTTTTTAATAACAGCATTTTGTTGTGTTCATTCAAGTTATTGTAAAAAACATTGGAGACCATAATTTCATACTCACCAGCTGTTTTGTTTCCATATGAACATAGTTTTGCTGCTTCACCCACCAATTTACCCAACCACACAACTTCATTGATCCCGCTACCAGAATATCCTGCTTTTATTAAAAGTGCTGTTCCATAAGATATGCCAATACCGACAGTTAGTTCAGAGTAACCTTTCCTTTTATATTTAATGTTTAGAATGTCTATCAGTGATGATACCTTTGCTCCTATACCAAAAAGTTCATCTAGATCAAATTTGTATTGAGTATTATAAACACCCCAAACACAATCCCCCTCGATAGATATCTCACATACTTTCGTATGACTCTTCAATATAGCCACTAATTCAGAGATATAAGTCTTATAGATCTTTGCTAAAACTGGTCTTTTATGTTTTTCAGCTAGGTTTTTTGAACCTCGCATATCAACAAATAATGCAGCGCACTCAACGTAAAAGCCATTATTAAACGTTAGGGAGTTTCTGGGAGGTACTGAATCTTTATCTTCATAAGAGGCATCAGAGCCATTTAAAATATCATCTATTCTTTCTATTGACTTGTAAAAGTCATAGCTACTATAACTTGCTTCCATGTGTAAATCCAAACTGAGTTATTTATTTAAATTCAATTCTTGTTTTTTCGCATTCTAAATCAAGTGTTTAGATGTCACGCCTATGCTGCAGCTCCTGTATTGCTGTATTTGACAGAGTGTCAGATAGCGATTAACTGCCATGCACATAACTTTCATGGTGCGTGACTACTACATCTGACTAAATATAGATATTAGGCAGATATCAGAAACTACACTTATATGCTTTACCTATGCCTGTTGTGTTTGTAGTACCCATAGAACCATATGCATTTGTATTCTTTAAATCCTGCATATACACAAGATTTGCACCTAGCTTGTAGGCTTCATTTCTGAGTTCATTTCTGGCACCAATAACCAAGTCTTTATTTGAGGTCAGATCACCAGTAAACCAGTTACCTTGAGAGCCAACGACTTCACCGATGAATACACATTTATTCATGTTTGGTTGTTCATTAACGAGCTCAACACTTTCTGCACCAGGAATTGTTTGTTTAGCAGAACATGCAGTAAGAGTGATTATTGCAACAGATATTGTAAAAGTTTTAATGAACATATTCATAATGAATCCCATTCAAAATAAATTTAATAAGAGTTTATGATGGTTTATTAAGCTATAAACCAAAAAGTTGAGTATTGATATTCCTATATCACTCGAACTGAATTGTGTTATCCCTCCAATCAAGCCCATCGCCTATCGCATCGAAGGTGTTCTTAAGAGCCAGTGCATGATTCTCACCTCTACCATGTATGCCGCAGTCCTGGCACTCACAGAGGTAGAACTTGTCGTGGATCTTGTAGGTGTTCAGCTTGGTGAGCCCGCACTGAGGGCAATCCTCGGTCAGGAGGAAAGCTTTAGATTTGGTCTCTAGCCAAGCCTTCATGATGATGGCGTTGATTTCTGAGCGGGCCTTGTTGGTTGTCGCTCTCAGCCGATCCTCTTGATTACGAATTTCCTGCGCCAGGCGAGGGTTGAACTGCCCGTTTACATAGTTCGCAGAGTTCTCTTCCGGAAAGTCTTCAAAATACTCTGACCATTCACCCATCGGGTTGCTCCTTGTCAGTAATGAACATCAAGTCCATGTGATGCTTTTTAGAGGGGGGAGGGCGATAAATGCATTAGCTACCGCCCCTAGGTTCCAGCCCCCCAGATTGCTGCTTTTAACCAGTGGTCTGGCGGTTGAGAACGTAACCATCGGTAGGCCCTGCGTGAGACATAGGAACCACTCGGGGAGCATACCAATCGACACTCATAAAGTTGAGTGCTTTATCAGTTAAAGCTGTGATATCGGACTTTTTTTTGACATAAATCAGTAATTAATCAATAAGCTGTAAGTTATCAATTACTGATGTGGTAAAAGCCTCTGCCTTCAATAGGGCGTTGCGGTATGGGTAGTTCCATTCATGACTCGTACAAACGTATACTGGCTTGGATTTCAATTTGGATGGGGACCTCCTCGCCGCAGAGCGTCTCCGTGCGGCATAGGGATAATGCTATTTGCAAGATAATCACCAACAGCAGCTCGTTGTAGAGCATCGGCCGTATCAGGTCACACATATCATCAGGGTCATGCAGGAGGGCAGTACTGGCGCTCGGCTGTGTGAGTGTCAAGACGGCAACCTCTATGTTGTGAAGACTTTGGATGAGGTAACCCCAAGGCAGCTGATCGCAGAGTGGGTATGCGGCCACTTGGCCAAGGCGTTTGGCTTGATGACCCCAGAGTGTCGATTGGTCTATGGGATGCCAGAACTGATGCGGCTACAAGGGCAGAGCTCGTTCTGGGACGACGACACAATCGGATTCGCATCGAGATACCATGGCAACACGATTGCTGTGAATATGCCTTTGGCTAGAGCTGCGTCAGCTCAACTGAAGAGCGATATCTTAGTGTTTGACGTATGGGTCAAAAATGGAGATAGAACGCTTTCCGATTTAGGCGGCAATGTGAATCTGTTGTTCGATTTGCTGAGCGACCCTCAGATCGTTGTTTTTGACCATAATTTGGCGCTTGTTGCTGAAGATGACGAGATCCACATACGACAGCACCATGTCTTTTCAGGTGACAATCGTGGCGTCCCTCTCAATGACATCGTGACTCAAGATGAGTATATTGAACGTATGGCTCATGCAATGAGCCAGCTACCCCAGGTTTTGGCCGCGATACCGCAGCATTGGCGTGAACTGGCCAACCGTCAGCTAGGAGGCGGAGACATCATCAATGATGTTGTGATGCCTATCTTGGGTAGATATGAAAACCATTTTTGGAGGTGGATAGAGCTATGACACATCAAGTTGTCTATGCCGTTGTTCAGTTCCGCCCCTACCGTGAAACCGAAGAGTTTGCCAACGTAGGGGTGGTGTTGTGTGCCCCTAAGTCCGGCTTCTTTGACTATCGCATCGAAACAAGCCGCTTCTCTCGCGTAACGGGCTTCTTCAGCGAACTTGATGTCAAGGTTCCGAGGACTGTAGCTAAAATTGTTGGCGATGAACTGTTGCGCGTAAAAGAGATACAGCTGAACCAAAGCAGCCCTGAAGCCAAGTTGCGTCTGTTTCATGAAGCGACGAAGGCGAAGGAAGGTCTTATTTACTTCAGCCAAGCTCGGCCAGCCATGGTTGATGGGGACTTGGCCGGTTATCTGGAAAAGCTCTACCAACACTATGTTCATCACAGCTTTGCTAAGCAGCCTTCTGCTACAGAGAAGCTGGAGACTGCGGTGCGGTTGCTGCTTGAACAGAATGATCTCCGTCGGTATTACAAGGCTGCCGATCTGGGTGATCCAATGGGCCTGGTGAAAGCAAAGGTACCGTTTATTCATCAAGAGGATGGTAGGGCTATTCGTCCATTGAGCTTTATCTTCGGCAGACCGACACCCAACAAGATTGTTGATGAGGCTGAGCAGTGGGCCAGCAGGTTCAAGCGGCTGTTTGGAGCAGGGGTTCTAGCGCCAGAACGAGTGCTCGTACCAATCGAGTTTCCGAGCAACGAGAATCAAGCTCTGATCCCGGCGATAAATGAGGTGAAACGGGTCTTTGAAGAACACGCCGTCCGGACGATACCGGCAGAAGACACAGATCAGCTTCTCTCGTTTGCAGCTAAGGTATAAATGAACAGTAAAAACGCCAGCATTTAGCTGGCGTTTTTTTATACCTTCCATCTGGTCCCTAAATACATTAGGCCCTCCGATAGCTACCCAGGCAACTGCCCATATCCTTACAACCGGGAGCCGTTGGGGTAAGCGCAGTTCGTGGGGTCGGGCAGGTGGATATGCTCCGATCTGCTACAAGGAAGAGATAACGGGTGAGATGGTCAGTGAGTGGAGCAGGAATGAGGCCCTGCTCCTGGGCGGGGAGTCTTAAGCGGAGAGTTCCTGTTAAGCCCTGAAAATCTCGTCACGGTGGAATTCGAGGTATTCGGCCTGGACTGGGTTGAACGGGCCGACGTTCTGGGGGAGCGAAACACCCCATTGCTGTAGGGCTTGCTCGATGCTGGGATCTGCACACAGCAGGTCGCCGGCGTCAGTGAAGGTAATCCAACCCTGGTCGAACAGTTTGTCTATGTGAGGGGAGAGCAACAAGCCGTTGTTACCATCCAGGCGTTCAGTATTATCGCACTCACACCAGGGCTTGATGTGGCTGGCAATCAACAGGATCTTGTTGGTGACACCGGTGACCCGGCAGGCGGGCTCTATTTGCTCGAGCCGACTACGGAAGAGGCCCTGGCCGCGGCGCGACTTCACCAATTGCTCCTTCTCGGTCACAGTGAGTGGGGAATTCTGGATTTCCGCAATGGCTGCTTCGCCGTCATGCTCCCTTTGCTCCTCCAGTGTCTCGAAGCACTTCATGCAATAGGTGAACCGGTGGAACTCACGCTTGAGATGGCTCCTGAGCTCTTGAAGGTCCGTTGAGCAAATCTTGAAGTAGGCGTGCGTCGTAAAGTTGCCTCGCTTATCCTTCGAGATAGCAGCATCACTCGCAGAGTGGATCATCGGGTATTGCCTCATGCTCTTGGCCTTATCCATATTGGCCACGAAGCCAGATGGGTTCTGCTCAATCCAGTACAGGTATTCCTCTTCCTTGTTGTCGAAGACTTGGACGTTCCAGGCTGGACTTGGAGTTGTGCCTCGGAGGTTTACCTCCGGAGCCAGTGAGAGAAGAAGGTTGCCCAGATCTTCACTAATACCTGCGAGGTAGCAACCCTGGTTCCCGTTCCCGTTGGCCTGCAAAGGCGAATTCTTCGAAGGGAGGAGGGGTGTTATCAACTCCAGATGGTCTTTTGGTCTAATTGGCTTATCCAGCAGCTCCCAGTCGATGAGGACTTCCCAGCCGTTGTCGGACCAAGAATCGCCGGAACTGCCGAATTCAGAGGGCTTCCTAGCTTCCAGGCAAGGGGCTGTTACCAGGCCAATGGCCTTGATAAGGCCGCCGGCGTAGGATATTACGACATCTCCTGGCCTGGTCAGCGTGAGGTTGATATAGGTCTGGTTCTTCGAGCCGTTGCGGTTCTTCATGGGCGACCAGATGTAGCCGCCCTCAACTTCTGCGCTGTACGTTTGCTTATGGTTTACCCACCAGAATGCCACTGTAATTCCCTATAGACTGCTTCTATGGACAGAAGCCATTATGGTAACTCGAATGGTTCCATTTGTTGAGGTAAGGCCTGTGTATTAGGGGGATGAGCCAGGATTGAGGAGTAGGAAAGAGAGCAAAGTTGCTATATAAGCAAATAGGTATTCTATTGGAACAAGTATTGAGTGCTTTCGGAGGACAAGGATGTCAACAGAAGAACTCTTTGAAGACGTAGCTGCTTGGGCACTACAGCAGGGAAGGTTCATCACCAGCCTGCAGCTGTGTGACCAGTTTAATCTCTCGCTAGCTGTAGCAGGGCGGCTCATCCGCCGCTTAATCACTCATCCCCGGGTTACTGAGAGATGTATCATCAGTGATGGGCAAACCATGACGATGGTGATGGTGCGCGTCGTCAAAGTTGCGTGCGAACCATGTGGGCCACCTAAACCCGCCAAGCCTCCCAAACCACTCAAAACAAAAGTTGTGGTGCTACCCAGCCCTAAAGATGAGGTAGTCGTTGAGAAGTTGAGGGGGCTGGTCGCTTGCATACCTCGGAGAGTGAGTCGGTAGATTATTCCGAGTCTTGAAGGCTCTGTTCATAAGACCAGTGTTACTCATTCGTCCTCCCTATATACCAACGCATTTATTTACTTATTAATGTGGATTGACATAACTATAACATTGCAAATGAACTTGATCTAAATCAAAGTCTATTTTTACTTAAGCTTGAAATTGTCAGCAATAGGCTAAATCGATAATCCCAATAGATAATTAAACAACCTCAGAGCATTGATTGTGATATATCATGTGGGAAATTTGGGGGTGCCTATGATTATCTATGGAAAATACGGCGGAGCAGCGCTTAGGGCCGTACATTTGATGGTGCAGAACAACTATGATCATATCACTGCTTGGGATATGGCAATATTTGAAGCATTCGGAGAGGACTTAGGCGAAAAAAAACAGTATAAAAACAACCCGAAGGTAACATTCCTGACCCTCTGCAGCTTGGGTAGCATCAGTTGCATTATGCCAATCCACTATGATACAGCCATCAAAACTAAGAAATATGTCGCGACAGCACTCGACATCCTTTCCTCTAAAGATAAATCCACACCGATTAACCCTGATGACTTATGGCAAGAAGTTATTGCAGCGTGTGATGCCGCAGCTTCATTGAAGCATAACAATCAGATGGATGTGGTTTTGACGCTATGGTATGCAAATGTGTTGAATACCAATTGGTCTAGTGATGAGCTGGAACTGCGTACGGAATTTATATGAATTTTACAGTTAAAAAAGCCAAGGTGAAATCACCTTGGCTCTTCACATTATTTGATTTTAATTAATGTACCACTATCAGAATGTGCAAATGGTTTACCGTACACTTGCAGACTTGTCGTCTGATTATACTTGAGCTGATCTTTAACAGAGAAATCAAGCGACATCATAAAGTCAGTCGTTGAATCATTTGCTGACATATAACTACTTTCAGCAATTCCACGCTTCCCTGTTTTAAAATCAACCTTATTGCCTGCTTTACCTTCGACGACAACGCAAACAGCACGAGGTATGCAGTATGAGTTGTAGATCATCTGATTTTTTTTATCGTAAATCAGATAACCACGCTGGTCATGAAACTTACCGTTGTCACTTTTTCTGAATACTTCTTGCTTGTAATACATCGCAACTAAATATTGGTCACTGGCGTTTTTTGCATCCGCAGCGGGCTCGAAGGTAAAGGTCTCATAGTACGGTTCGACTGCAGGTCCACCCTTACCAACCTTGCTCCCTTCTTGCCCTGGGGCTACGTCTACACCACCACTGTCCGTGCTTTTCCATGTTCCCACTAGCTGTGCCAGGGGACCAAAATCCAAGCCATTTATTGTTGTGTCTGAATCTGCGTGCGCCAGCGTAGAGCTGGCAAGTAAAATGGCGGGTATTACAAGCTTATTCATAAAAGACTCCTGTATGGTTCAGCTTTTTATTATTTTCTGCAAGCCAGGGGATTTTAAAAAGAGCGGTAGATGATGGTCAATTATATTTAATTGTGTGATGTGATTTTTGTGAGGCCGGATTCGTTTTTTACTCGTAATAAAAACCAAATTTGATTTAACACATGTTCATGGTTATAGCGGAAAAATCTCAATGCCAATCTAGATCAATTTTTAGTTACGATATTCTATACTTACGGTTAGGCAATTTTATTGCTGTTGGAGAGGGCTATGTATTGTTTAAAATGTTATTAGTTTAGGGTCGTCGTTTTTTGTTAAGGTGCTGACTTTTGATGCCGATATTAAATGTGGGACATAGAGCGTTGATGTAAAAGTTAATAAGGATAACTAGATGCTTAAATCAATGACAATAGGCAATAAACTGATAACTGTTTTTTCGGCCCTTGTGGTGCTGATGCTGGGATTTGCCTGGTTTTCTGTTACCCAACTATCGAACATTTACCGTGATACAACCGAGATCACTAACAACGTCATTCCGTCAATACGAGCTTCAAGCCAAATGCATACGGCCTTGCTTGATGCTCGCCGGGCTGAGTTGAGCATGCTGATTGGTATTCAAGACAGTGATCAGAGTGCGATTAGTACCAACAAACAACGTTTTGAGAGCAGTAAACGTGACTTTGAGGCTGCGCAACAACAATATTCCAAGATGGATTTTGTCTCAGAGAGGGACAAACAATACTTCGAGAACCTTGTCGCAGCCGCATCGGATTACTTTTCTGCCCATTCCATTCTGTTGACGGCCGTTGAGCAAGGTGACGTGACCAAAACAAAGTCCCTTATCAATAACGAGTCTAAGCAAGCCTTGGAAAAGGCTGGGCAGGATGCCTTGAGTCTGCGTGCAGAAAATGATCGGATTGCTCATGAGATGGCCGCTCATGACAAGGTAGTTTATGACAACGCCAAGACACTCAGCATTTCAATGGGTGCAGGCACGGTGGTTTTTGTGATCCTGGCGGCTCTACTACTTATCCGTCAGATCCGCAATCCGATCATGATTTTGTTAGAGCAAATTCATCAGGTATCTGCTGGTAACCTCACCAGCAAGCTCGATATGAAAGTCTTTTCCCATGATGAACTCGGCATGCTGGCCAAGGGCTTGAACGAGATGCAGGACAACTTGCGGATGCTCGTAAATGAGGTTTCAAGCTCTGTGGTTCAACTCGGTTCTGCAACCGAAGAGATCAGTGCCGTTGCCTTGCAGTCTGCCCATAATATGGATGGTCAAAAGCATGAGCTGAACCAACTGGCCACAGCTATGAATGAGATGCAGGCCACTGTGCAGGAGGTAGCACGCAATACTAACGATGCTGCCAGTGCTGCAACCCAGGCAAGTACAACAGCCCTTCAGGGTAGTAACACAGTGAACAACTCTATCGTGCGTATCGAGAAGGTGGCTGAAGCGATAGAGCATACTGCAGTGGTGATCCGCCAGCTGGGCGATGATAGCCGTAATATCGGCATGGTGCTGGAGGTAATTCAAAGCATTGCGGAGCAGACCAATCTGCTGGCGCTGAACGCAGCGATTGAAGCAGCTCGAGCTGGCGAACAAGGGCGTGGGTTTGCAGTCGTGGCCGATGAGGTCAGAACGCTGGCTAAACGAACCCAAGACTCCACCTCCCAGATAAACGGTATCATCTCCGAACTGCAGGAACGCGCGAATGAAGCGGGAGCCACGATGCAGCAAAGTCAGACCATGATGGTTGAAACGGTTACCACCGCCCGGGAAGCAGGGGCGTCAATCTCAGAGATCAGCAGTGCTGTCAGCAGTATTTCGCATATGAATATCCAGATTGCCACCGCAACAGAAGAGCAGGGGGTTGTGAGTGAAGAACTGAATCGCAACGTGGTCAACATCAGCAATGCTTCGGAAGAAGTCGCAGCAGGCGCTAAGCAGATGTCCCAGGCATGCCATGACTTGAACCACTTAGCTACTCAGTTACAAGATGTAGTCAGGAAATTCCGCATTTAAGCCTGAGAAAGGATATGTCTTTGATGAACACCGGCTGATAGCCGGTGTTTTTTATTAGACAAGTTCTGGCGCTTATTCAATATTTGACGGTTGTAAGAAACCACAGATATAGCAATAGATATTACTGTTTTTGTTATTAGAGCTTATACGTAAATTTCAGATAGACCTTCATCTCTGAATCAGTAAAATTTGGCGAGGCTCACCCAACAAGAAGGTTATAACGTGAAAAAAACGATGCTAGTATTGGCCTGCTCGATTGGATTGTTTGGTAGTAGTTGGCCTGCATTTGCTGCAAATGATAGCAAGGCTCATCAGGTTCAGTTTAAAAAAGGGACGTCGGAGACAACAATTAACAGTTCGATCAAAGGTGATCAGAACTTGGATTATAAGTTAACGGCCAACAAGGGCCAGAAGATGCTTGTGACATTGGACACCAAGTACAACACATATTTTAATATCCTTCCTCCTGGTAGTACTGCTGATGCCATGTTCTCTGGTGCTATGAAAGGTGACCGCTTTGAAGGTGAGCTGCCGATGAAAGGGACTTATACCATTCGAGTTTATCAGATGGGGGCAGACAAAAGCAGTAAAGCCAAGCATGATTTCAAGCTTTATGTAAAAATTAGTGGCTAAGCTTTATAAGGTTAATGTGGGCCATTCTGTAGCGAGCTCCACGATGTTGAGAGAAAGCCCCGAGCATTATGCTTGGGGCTTGATTGAAAACCGATATGAATTATTTTCTGTTAAAATAAATTCGATTAGACTCGATTGTTTTCTATATCTCGCTAACACAATAGTATCACAATTACTGGTGCGTGACATTGATCAAACTTTGGCCTTACCATGGTTATGCCGAAACTAGACCATCCGGCTATTAACCTAAAAAGGGCCAAGCGTGACCAAGAATATTAAAATTCTTCAAACCAGACCAGTCTTTATTAGCACTATATGGAGCTGACTCTGCTGAAAATGTCTGGCGGCGTGCTGGTTCCTTCCACCCCAGCTGATGCTGAAGCGATCCGATCATTACCCATTGGCTCATTTATTCAAGCCAAAGGAAGCGGGCGCCGTAATCCTGCTTTTCATCGCCGCTTCTTCGCATTACTCAATCTGACTTTCGATTACTGGGAACCTGCAGGCGGAATGGTGTCACCAGCAGAGCAGGGGATCTTGAATCGCTTTGTTCGTTACCTCTCACATTTTGGCTCATCTCAGGCACTTAACCAAGCGAAGGATGAGTTCATCGAGCTGTTAGCCATTAACAGGGTCGAGCGTCATGGACCTCAAGCTGAAAAGTCATTCGAGGTAATGCGCAAGTGGCTGACTGTCGAGGCTGGATATTTCACTATCGTGATACTGCCGGATGGTGGGATGCGCAAAGAACCAAAAAGCATTCGGTTTACCAAGATGGAACAGGCCGAATTTTCAGATCTATATCGAGCTGTATTCGGTGTTTGTTGGCGCTATGTGTTGAATCAGCAGTTTGGCTCTGAGGCTGAGGCCGAGAATACCATTGCTCAGCTGATGGGATTTTCTGGATGAGGTTTGATACTAGCCCTATTCGCTCGAAAGCACTGCGGAATAGCGCCAGAGGGCAGTTGTGCAAGTTGCAGTTGCTTGGTGTGTGCCAAGGCGGTACCGAGACGACGGTGTTGGCTCACCTACCGAGTATGCCTCATGGGATGGCCCTGAAGGGTGATGATCTGATTGCAGTCGAGGCTTGTGCAGCGTGCCACGATGCCATCGATGGACGATTCAACTATGGCTGGCTACCGGGAGAGAAGGAGGAAGTCCTCTACTTCGCCCTGATCCGCCAACTGCATCAGTGGGTAGTGCGCGGGCTTATTAGTGTGAAAGGGGCAACATGATCCACCTATCAGCCCTTGAAGCTAGTCGTCTGCTTGCTAATTACCCCAAAGCTAAGCGGGAAGTTGAGCAACTGAAGACAGTTCAACAAGTAGACAGCTTGCATGGCAATGTGATGGCCGAGCTAGTTGGTTTTCCGGAGCCAAAGACCGAGCTGCTATTCCACCCAGTTCGAAAATGGAGGTTCGACTATGCCTGGCCACTCAACATGATCGCCCTTGAGATCCACGGCGGGATCCACTCTGGGGGGCGGCACACCCGGGGCAAAGGGTTCGTTGAGGACAGAGTGAAGATGAATGAGGCCACATTGCTTGGATGGTCCGTTATCGAAGTTACTCCTGAGCATATCAAGACTGGCCAGCTGCGCGCCTGGTTGCTGAAAGCATTTGACCGGAATACCAATCACTTGAGGACCACCCCATGAGCAAAGCATTGGAAATGGCACTGCGCCTGTTTTCACCAAAAGGAGCTCTCCATGAACCGACCTCCCGTAACTTCAGCGCTCTTGGGCGTGACGAGTTGATTGGTGCGCTACAGATAGCCTCCAAGGATAATCCCCAGGGGTTGCAGTATCTGATGGCTGATCACCTGATCGATAAACAAGCTATAGAGGCGCTGCAGGCTCACTTCAACGATGGCCTGTGTAATGCGGAGGTAGGGCGTATGGCATTGGCTATCCTGCTACAACGTCCACTGCCAGAGCAATTGGAGAGGCTAGTTCTATCTCATCCCTACTATGACAAAGAACGCCGCCGTGCTGCAGTGGTAATGGAGAAGGCCAAGCGGGCTCACCGTCACGGTAATGATCATGAATATCTGCGCCTGCTAGATGAGCGTAATGCCATCCTAAATGCCGCGCATGGTCGCTGTGTCGATGAGATGCTGATATCCGGGCGTTGTCCACATTGCACTGGAACCGGCAGGCGGCTACGAATCGGTGGCGAGTGTCCCAAGTGTCATGGTACCGGGCGTGTGGCCCCTGACATGGCTCTGGTCTCCCGTCGATTCGGAGGGGAAGTACAACTATCTGTAGAGAGCATGGTGGATGAGGTGATCTACCAAGCGTCAGATCTCACTAAGGCTATGGAGCGGCAGGTTCGGGAAATGGTCATGGAGTGAGGTTCTTCCTATCGTGTCAGCTCCCATGGAGTCACTGCGCTTAACTCATGTAGGCGTTGCTTTTTTGGTTGCTTTATTTTTGTACATTTTCCTGTCAATGATATCTAAGGTCGTATCTATGTTTGACTCAAAGCGGTTGTAACCAAATGAAAATGAAAGCCGAGGGTAATTCTTTTGGAATTTAGTTTTGAATCGTATTTCGATTTCTTGTAATGCCTCTTTCACATCTACATCTTCAGTACAGTCGATGATGATAAGGTACTCATCACCCCCCATTCTCACAATGTAGTCATCATGCCGGAAGGTTTTCTTCAAAATATTGGCTACATCACACAAAACCTTATCACCTGCTAAGTGACCAAATGAATCGTTGATGTATTTAAAATTATCAAGGTCCATATAAATCAGTAGGTTATCTGATTTTAATTGTAGGTCTTCTAGAACACTTCGATTATAAATTCCAGTCAGCGGGTCCGTTTTAGCTTGTTTTTGGTACAACATTTTTTCATTGTATGAGTCAGTTATATCTGTTGCTAAGGTGAATATATATACCTCATCTTCCACTACACTCTTAAATTTTGTGACATCAAAATAATGCACGTTATCGTCAAATTTGAACGACATAATCTTGTTGGATTCTTCATTGTTATCCATATATGTTAGAGTCAAGTCATGGCATTGGGCAAATACATTTGCGACATTGCCATCGACTAAGTCACAGATATCATCATTCGTTAAACCGATAATGTTCATATCTGTGAGACTTGCAACCCATTCTCTAAATGGTTCATTTATATAGACAATCCGGTGTTTGCTGTCCCTTACTGATAGAAACCCAGGAAAATATTTAATAAAAACATCAGAAAAATTTATTGCTGTTTTGCTCATGAAGATACCATTATTAATAACCATTCCCGTAACATCAAGTGTAGTCGTTTGCAACAATCACACATCGCTAATCTGTTTAGTGCCTTAGGAGGAGCCTTCACATACAACAATATGAACAGGGATAATTAAGGCTATCTATGTCAGCAGATTAAGTGGGGCAATATGCACGGTTCTAAGGCAGAGATCTAGCGCAGCTGATATGATTGATATCAAGCATAGCTTATCACCAAGTAGGCTACATCAGAGAAGAAAGGCATTTATCATTCATATAGTCCATTGTTTTTAAACAGCTTAGTGGTGTTGTAACGTTTTCGCGCTATTCGTGCTCAGTCATGTCTGCAAGGTACTGTCATTGATGACGACCGTTCCTTAATTTTATTAGAAAATTATGTTGCAGAGATAGATTGAATACATCGGTGAGCAAGATAGTGGCAAACATGACCATGTTGTGAATAATGCTTCTGGTTGAATCGCCGCCGCCCCAGCGTTAGTATTGCTTAAAGATGGCCAGAGTCTCCGTGACCCTGGCCTTTTTCATTTCTAGCCCGCCTCGTGCGGGCTTTGTCGTTTCTGGGGGGAGGGCACATGGCCAAAGAGGAAGGGTTCGCGACGGCTGCCGCTGCTGCAGGGGTAGCCAAGACGGCGCCGCCTGTCGTGGTGTCCGGCATGACACTGGCAGGGTACTCGGTCAATGACTGGGTGCTGGTTGCTACGCTGATGTGGATTGCCGTCCAGATGGGGTGGTTCTTGTGGCAAAACATCATCCGGCCCCGGTGTCGGCTGGATGATGAGTAATGAGCAAGGTCCGCATCGCAATCGCAGCACTCACACTGAGCGCCGCTGGCTTTGTGGGGATCCTGGATCGGGAGGGATTCGAGCCAGTGGCTTATCCCGATCCGGTACACGGCACCAAACTCCCCACCATCGGCTTTGGCAGTACCGAAGGGGTCAAGATGGGTGACACCATCACTCCCGTTGCCGCGGTAAACCGGAGTCTGCGGGAGGTACGGGTATTCGAGAGCTCCCTCAAGGCATGTATCAACGTTCCCCTCTATCAATATGAGTTCGACACCTATGTGGAGCTCTCCCACAACATCGGCTCCAGGGCGTTCTGCCGTTCTACCATCGTTAAGCGCCTGAACGTTAGTGATTACCCAGGAGCCTGTGAGGCCATCTTGCTGTTCAAGCGATCTGGTAAGCAGGACTGCTCGGCACCGGGTAACCGGATCTGCTCTGGATTGTGGAAAGACCGGCTGCGACTCAATGCAAAGTGTAAGGGGGCGTGATGGTGATGATGCCACAGAGCAAGGCATTGCCATTCCTTGCTGGCGCATTGCTCATTGCTGGGTTAGTCGGTGGTGGGATAGCGCTTTACCAATCAGGTCATTCCGATGGGGTAGAGGGGGAGCGTAAGACCTGGCAGGCAATGTGGGATGAAGAGGCCGTTCGTTTAGCTACCGCCCGGACCAAAGCAGAGCAGGACGCCCGGGCAGAAGAGAAGCGCCAGCAGGCTGAAATTGATGAGGTGAGAGACCATGCACAAGAAGAAATCGCACAGGCACAAGCTGATGCCACTGCTGCTGGCATTGAGTCTGGCCGGTTGCATGAGCAAGCCCGCCGCCTGGCAGCCCGAGCAAGTCAGTGCGCCAGCAATACCGGTACTACCCAAGGAGGCCAGGCAACCGGACAACCTGCCATGGTGCTCGCCGACCTGCTCAGCAGGGCTGATGAAAGAGCGGGTGAGCTGGCAGCAGCGTATGACCGAGCTCGAGTATCAGGACTAGCCTGTGAACGAGCCTACGATGCTATCTCGCAGCCTGGACCATGAAACCCCGCCACATCAAGGCGGGGTTTGTCTTTCTGGAAAGGGGGCGGCGATGCGTATGAACGGGAGTGGTGAAATGGTAAACGGTATCGATGTGACAGGAGTCATTGCCAGCGTCGAGCGCTACGACGGAGGCGCGGCTTTGGTTGTTCTTTCCACCGGCGTTTGCGTTGTGGTGTCGGCTACTCATGAGCCGGTTCCTGGTGACAGCATCGTTGAAGGCGAGTTGTCTATCTAAATGGCAAAGACCGATTGGAGCAGCGTGGCAGCTCAGTATCAGAGCGCCTATGCCAAGACCGGCATCAGCCCAAAGGCCTGGTGCGAGCAGCATGGACTGAATTACCAGTCAGCCAGACGCTACATCAAGGTGAGTGATGCGCACCCTGACGATAAAATTGCGCAGCCTAGTGTGCGCAGTGCGCAAAGTCGTGCGCAATTATCCAAGGGAAAAATGCGCAATTTGGATGAAACTGTGCACAACATGCGTAATGAGAGCAAAGCCCAAGAGAGAGGGGAAAAAAGGGGGAGAGGAAAAAGGGGACGGTCAGCTTCTTCCATACAGGCCTCTGCTGGCTCAAGCCCGGGCCCGAACAACAACTCCGGACGTCACGCAGATGGGCGCTTTGACAAGGGGAACAGCGAGTCAGTGGGTAATGCAGGCAACCCCAATCCGCCGGCGAACATCAAGCCAGGCATGCAACTGACCAAGACACATGGCGGTTATGCCAAGTTTCTCGACGCTGATGAGTTGTTCGACCAAGCAGAAGCACTGCAACTTCGGGATGAGCTGTTATTCACCCGAGCTCGCGTACTATCGGTTACCAAAACCTTGAAGGCCCTGCAGCATGACTTGGCCGAAGCGCAGGAGCTGGCCGACCGGCTCGCGCTCTATGACAAGATCTTGCGGGCTGAGCAGGCCCTAGACCGCAATATCCAGCGCATTGAGTCGATCGAGCGAACCCTGAGCGCCCTGCGTATCGATGAGGTGAATGGGCCGAAGATTGAGGCTGACACCAAACGCATCAAGGCCGCGACCCGCAAGCTGACCGCTGAGGCTGACCTGCTTGAGAAGGATGGTGGTGCCGACATGACGCCAGTCGCAGAGATGACAGCGGAGTTGCAGGGGCTGGGGACTGGGGGGCTTATGAGATGATAATATGGATTCTATCAGATGGTGGTCAAGGATTAGTAAATGATTAGTGAAAACGTCGAGCTTGAGAGGCAGTATAGGAAAAATTTGATGATTGTTAGCATGATAGTGCTGATATATTCAATTGCAGGGGGAGCATTTGATAACGACATTTCTTTTTCCGGAGCCAAACTTACTTTCTCTAGGCCTAACTGGATTGAGTATTTTATGATCGCCATTATGATCTTTCTGCAGTGGAGACATTGGCTCGTATCTGGAGATATCAGGCGACATCACCGTAATGAAGTCTTAGAAGGTCTCTATCTTCCTAGTAAGGAAGTGCGTTACTTGAAATATATTTTTAACCCAGGAATGACATATCAATCTGTTGATGAATATGGGTTTGCCATTGTGGGGGATGGTAAGCTCATCGGGCGAGTGAAAATTGAAATTAAGGATGTGTTTTTTACTTTCATTTTAATAAAAATGATTGGCCCAACCGACTTATATGATAAGGATGAGTTAAGTCCTATTGGACTCACAAATGGCTCCAGTCGTTGCGATGGCACTCCACATATCTTAACTGGTAGGGAAGTCGAGGTGGTACGAGCTAAGTATAACAATGATGGTTTTGGTCTTTTGTCTGTACGATATAATCGTGTAATTCCATTTTTTCTATTAAATGTTTCATATAGGGTTCGGTGGCTTTTTTTGTCATATAGAGAAGTTTGGTTTGGTGATTCATTGCTTCCAGCATTTGTGACCTGTTCCGCTCTAATTTCATATGCCTTATCTAAAATATTTAGTTAGTCTAACCCGCTTCGGCGGGTTTTTTATTACCTGAGATCTCCCATGACTGAACCCGATATCTCCCTCATGACTGAGCCGGAGCAAATTGCCTATATCCGCTCGAAGCTCAGTGATAAGTGGTGGCGGATGAACAACCTCTACAAGGTGGAGCGGGAATTCAGATAATAAGTGCGACACTCATGGATGAATGGCGAGAGGTGGCCAACTGCTGATTGGTGGTACCCTTCTGCTCGCCAAAGTAAAAGCAGTATCACCATGAGCTATCAGCAGTTGACCGAGGGGCAACGATACCAGTTATCGGTGCTTCGCGCACAGGGGATGTCCATCCTTGCCACCGCACGCGCCATTGGCGTTCATCGCTCCACCCTCTACCGGGAGCTGCGTCGTAACGCCGGGCCGCAGGGCTACCAGCCAGACAATGCGCATCAGCACGCCACCCACCGACGGGCCAGTGCGGCCAAATCTCGGCTATCTGCCGATGTCATCCAGTTTGTCGAGCTGACACTCGCCTGGTGGTGGAGCCCGGAGCAGATAAGCGCGGTGGGCAAGCAGATAGGCCTCATGGTGAGTCACGAGTGGATATACCGCCATGTGGCCGCCGACAAAGCCCGGGGTGGCCAGTTGTACCGCCATCTGCGCCAGGGCCACAAGCGCTACCGCAAGGGGGCGAGCAGCCTGCGTTCTCCCATCAAGGAAGCCCGCTCTATTGATGAACGGCCGGCTATCGTCGATAGCCGGGAGCGGCTCGGTGATTGGGAGGCGGACACGGTGCTGGGCAAGCAAGGCACAGGTGCACTGGTCACCCTGGTGGAGCGCAAGAGCCGGCTCTATCTGGTCAAGCGGGTCGCGAGCAAACAGGCTGGGGTGGTGCGGGATGCGATAATCGAGATGTTAACTCCCTACATCGAGCAGGTGCATACCATCACCTTTGACAACGGCGGCGAGTTTGCCGAACACAAGGCGATAGAGGAAGCGCTGGGTGCCGAGACTTACTTTGCGCACCCTTACTCTTCGTGGGAGCGCGGTCTGAACGAGAACAGCAATGGGCTGTTGAGGCAGTTTATCCCAAAGGGAACAGACCTGAGAGAGGTCACGGACGAGGATGTCAGGAGAGCGGAGCAGTGGCTCAACCTACGACCTCGGAAATGTCTCGGATTCAGGCAGCCTGTCAAGGTATTCGAAGAGTACCGTCAGGCGGCATAGGCGAGTGTCGCACTTCGAAGTTGAATTCGCG
>NZ_JBFOCT010000032.1:0-10834 GCF_040907925.1 Aeromonas sp. s12
AGCAATGCGCTCCAACCGCATTTAAAAACCAGCTGGAGAAAATCAGTGTGCGAAGGTGGCGGAATTGGTAGACGCGCTAGCTTCAGGTGTTAGTGTCCCACGGATGTGAGGGTTCGAGTCCCTCTCTTCGCACCATTCATTACGCAAAAGGCCCATCACGAAAGTGATGGGCCTTTTGTTTTTACTCCTTGTTATGGCTATGCTTTTGACGACTCACCGCTCATCGTCATGCCAAGGAACGCATATGATACTGGATACCGACATTCACAACTTTTACGAACATCTGGTGCTCAAGGAGATTGAGAAACAGGGGCTGCAGCAAAAGCTCAACAGCGATCAGATGGCCGATCTCTGCTGCCTCACCCTCAACCAGCTTCCGGCCCACTATATTCGCCACAATGTCGACATGATCTACTTCCTGACCGACGCCAAGCGCACCGAAATGGAGAAGCTGGTGGTCGAATCGCTCAAGGTGGCACAGCAGAAGATCAAGCAGGCTCCCGTCAAAAGCTCATAACCAGGGCTGCTGCCAGAGCAGGGTAACGATACCGGTCAACCCGGCCACTGGCAGCAAGATCAAGGCGGGCCGCAATCCGGGCTCCAGCATCACCCAGGCAGCCAGCAGAAAACCGGCACTCCAGGTGCCGTACTCTTTATCCTGACCCCATGCGAGTACGGCCACCGCCACCAGCAACATCATCCCCCGCAATATCCAGCGCATTATTTTCTCCCTACCCATCAATTGATAATAATTATCATCTTCATCTGCTGGGGATGCAAGTGGCGTCACAGACAAGCTTCGTATGTGACCATTTATGTCAACAGGCCGCTCAAAAACGGGTTATGAGATCAACTAATTTGTGATTTTTTCAATCAAATGTGCATTTTTGCCAATTTGATGGGGCTTTAACCCGCCGGGTTTGTGGTAGATTGCGGCCTCTTTTTGGGTTGCCTCCTCGGGATCGATGTATCCACAGGACGAGAGGGAGTGACCTTGGCGAGCAAGAGTTTAGGAAGTATCTATGCAAAACCAACAAAACCACATCCGACTACCGGGCATGGCACAGGTATTTGCCTGTCTGGCCATTTTCCTGGCCCTGGCATTCTCGTTCACCAGCGTGCTCGATCTGCCGATCCAGCTAGCGCTGTTCATCGCCTGGTTCGTCATCATGGGGCTTGGCATCAAACTCGGCCACGATTACAAATCCCTGGAGCAGGCTGCCGTTGACGGCGTTGCCAAGGGGATGGGGGCCATCCTTATCCTGGTCTCCGTCGGTGCTCTGGTCGGCACCTGGATTGCTGGCGGCATAGTCCCCAGCATCATCTACTTCGGCCTCAAGGTGATCCACCCGTCCATCTTCCTGCTGGCAACCCTGATCATCTGCTCCCTGACCTCGCTGGCCACCGGCACCTCCTGGGGCTCTGCCGCCACCGCCGGTATCGCCATGATGGGGATCGGCCACAGTCTCGGCGTGCCTGCGCCGCTGGTAGCCGGTGCCGTGCTCTCCGGCGTCTACTTCGGTGACAAGCTCTCTCCGCTCTCCGACTCAGTAGTGCTGGCTTCGACCATGTCCAACGTCGACGTGGTGGAGCATATCAAGGGGATGCTGCCTATCAGCCTGCTCTCCTATGTCATCACCGCCGTGCTGTTCACCGTGGTGGGTATGCAGTATTCGGGTAATGTCAGCCTGGAGCAGGTCAATCTGGTGATGGAGGCTCTCGACAACCAGTTCAATATCACCCCGCTGGCCATAGTGCCGGTGGTGCTGGTGCTGGGGCTGTTGGCCAATCGCAAGCCCGCCTTCCCGGTGATCAGCTTCGGCGCCCTGCTGGGCCTGATCTGGGCCATCGCCTTCCAGGGCATGGATCCGGTCAAGGCGATGCACTCGGCTTATAGTCCGTTTGCCATCACCTCCGGCATCGACTTTATCGACAACATTCTCGGTCGCGGCGGCATGGAGTCCATGCTGGGCTCGGTCGCGGTCA
This sequence comes from Aeromonas sp. s12, assembly GCF_040907925.1. Taxonomy (NCBI): domain Bacteria; kingdom Pseudomonadati; phylum Pseudomonadota; class Gammaproteobacteria; order Aeromonadales; family Aeromonadaceae; genus Aeromonas; species Aeromonas sp. s12. Next base: position 1,987 of record NZ_JBFOCT010000032.1, read on the forward strand.
TCATCTTCGGTCTCGGGTTTGGCGGCCTGCTGGAGAAGGTCGGCATTCTGGAAGTGATCGCCAGCGCCTTCGAGAAGCGCATCAACAGCGTCGGCAGCCTGACCAGCCACACCATCGGCACTGCGTTTCTGGCCAACGTGTTTGGATCGGCCATGTATGTGTCGCTGATCCTGACCCCCAAGATCATGGCCAAGAACTACGACCGACTGGGACTGGCACGCAAGAACCTCTCTCGCAACGCCGAGTTTGGCGGCACCCTCACCTGCGGCATGGTGCCCTGGAGCGACAACGGCATCTTCATGGCCGGGGTGCTGGGGGTGGCAACCCTCGACTACCTGCCTTACATGTGGCTGAGCTTCACCTGCATCATTGTGACCATCACCCTCGCCTACATGGGCAAGGCAGTGAACCGGATCCCGCTGGTCGCGGCGGCAAGCTCCCGCTAAGCCATTCTGCAAACAAAAAAGGCGCCATCGAGGCGCCTTTGTTGTTTCAGAGAAATGCTGTTTGATGGAGCACACTGAGCACCACAAACAAAAACAGCCCTCGTTACCGAGAGCCGTTTCATCAGACCGATACGCCGATCAGATGGAGAAGCTGGAGCCACAGCCACAGGTCGTGGTGGCATTGGGGTTGGTCACGGTGAAGCGTGAACCTTCCAGACCCTCGGTGTAATCCACACTGCCGCCTACCAGATACTGCAGGCTCATGGGATCGATCACCATGGTGACGCCATTCTTCTCGACTACGGTGTCCCCGTCGTTGATCTTCTCATCAAAGGTAAAGCCATACTGGAAACCGGAGCAGCCCCCACCCGTGATGTATACCCGCAGCTTCAGCTCGGGATTCTCTTCCTCGGTGATCAGGTTCTTCACCTTGTTGGCCGCCGCATCCGTCATCTGGATGGGCAGCGGGGCTTCTGCTACTGCACTCATTACTGACCTCACAACCATTAGATCCACAAACATGGAAACCGCGAAATTATCCAATACCCGACCATTCAGTTCAAGTATTCACCACGTTTAACCGGCCGCGGGAACCGGAGCAGGCGGTGCGGCGACCAGCGGCTTGATCACCTCGCCCCACTCAACCAGCAGCTCTTGCGCCGGTTGCCTGCCATCCTTGTTGATGGTGACACGGATCCGATCCGGCACAAAGCCTTCCGGCAACTGCCAATTCCCTTCCAGCAACTGGAAATAACGCAGGGCATAACGCCACTCGCTCACCTTCATTCCGAGATCGCGACCGGTCAGCGTCTTCGGCTTGTCAGCCAGGCTCCCCTCGACCCGGATCTGCACCTGACCACGAAACAGCTCCCGCTTCTTGGCGGGCTGGGTCAGGGCGAGACGGTAGTGGTAACGACCGGGAATGCTGGTCTCCTGCAGAGTCAGGTTGTCGATCACCACCCCCACCTGTTCGCCGGTGGGGCGCATGATCCGCTCGAAAAAGGCCAGCTGGCGCTTGAGCTCCTGCACCTGCGCCTCCTGACTCTTCAGGGTGGTCTGCAACTGCTCAAAGGCCGCTTTCTGGGTCGCCAGCTGGGTATCTTTCACCCCCAATTCGGTCTTGAGCTGGCCGATGGCCTTGCCCTGACGATCCAGCGTCTCCTGCTGTACCACCAACAGACTGCTCTGGGCCAGCTCCTGACGGTTCCCGACAAAGTAACCGATGAGCCCGCCAACGGCTAACACGACCAATAACTTCAATAGATTGGACATAGCCCCTCATCCCGTTATTACGCCATTTACGGCAGCGCCTCTCCCTTCACTATACCGCCCTGACCGGGGCCAAAGGCGATAAAGGGAAAAATTAACTGGCCGTGGCGCTGCCATCACCTCGCTTTTGACGCGCAGCGAGCCGTAAAGTTCGCTCCAGGATCTGGGAATAGATGGGCCGGCCACCCAGCCACTGGGCAACCAGAGTCGCCCCGACCGTGGTAATCATCATCGGCAGGATCAGCTGATAGTTGTCGGTCATCTCGGTGACCAGCACGATACCGGTGATAGGGGCACGCACGGTGGCAGCAAACAGCGCCCCCATTCCGGCGATGGCAAAGGCGCCGGGCTCGATGCCAAGCTCCGGAAACGCCGCATGAAACAGATGGCCGAACACCACGCCAAACAGGGTGCCCAATGCCAGGGTCGGCGCAAACACCCCGCCCGGGGCACCGGAGCAGAAGCAGATGAGGGTCGCGACCAGCCGCACCGAAAAGATGAGGAACAGGGTCGCCATCGCATACTCATCCCCCATCAGATGGGGAATAAGCTCGGTGCCGCCCCCCGTCACCGCGGGAGCAAACAGCGACAGCACGCCAAACGTTCCGGCGACCAGCATGCCGATGGCCACAAAACGGTGGCGCTTGTTCTGGTGCAACGCCAGATAGCCATCCTGACAGGCCAGCACCAACTTGTTGAAGACAAAACCGAGCACCCCGAAGGTGGCTCCCATAAAAAGGAACAGCCAGAGCGCCTTGAGGGCTGGCGCATCGTAGTGAGGCAAGGTGATCACCGCCCCCTGCCCTTTCATGTTCTGCAACATCAAGGTCGCCATGATGGCGGAGATCCCCACCGCCTTGATGGCCAGAAAGGAGTAGCGAAACTGCGGTCGCATCTCCTCCATCACGAACAGGATACCTGCCAGCGGCGCATTGAAGGCTGCCGCCAGACCGCCCGCCGCACCGGCGGCCAACAGGGCGTGACCATGCTCCTTGGGCAACAGGAAGATATCCGCCACCATCTTGCCGAGGTTGCCGCCGATCTGTACCGAAGGCCCCTCCCGCCCCAGCACCATACCGGAGCTCAGGGTACAGATGCCGCCGAAGAACTTGACCGGCAACACTCGCCACCACCGCACCGGGCGCAGCTCGTCCATCGCCCCCTCGATCTCGGGAATGCCGGAGCCGCCCGCTTCCGGGGCAAAGGTATGAGTGAGGAAGTAGCCGACAAATCCCAGCAAGGCGCTGAAGCCAAAGCCAAGCAGACCGAGCTGCCACCAGGGACGGTCTGCCAGCAAGGCGATACGTTGTTCTGCCAGCCAGTGGACTCCTGATTCGAACAGGCCGCACACCAGTCCGGCCAGGGTGCCGACCAGCGCCGCTAGCAGCAGCACCAGCAAGGGCATCTTGTCTTGCCGGATAATGCGGGAAAGCGGCCCCCGCGCAGAGGTATCGGCTTCAGAGGAGAGAGCTTGTTGCGCCATCTTGTTACACCAACTTGGAAAAACCATATCGTCAGCTAGCTGAGATCAGGATCACCCGGCGCGTTGCTCGGCTGCCCAGGGCTGGGGCTTTCTGCTATAGTCGGCCCGTTAAATTTTTGTCACGGGAGCAGACCGAGAGTCCGGGTGGCGAGAGCGCAAAGCATACTCCTGATGCTCCGGCCTGCCGAGTCTCAATCGGCTGCAATCCCTTGTGTGACGACCAAAATCCCATTAAGGATGATCCATGTCAAAATCAGATCAGCTGTTTGAACAGGCCCGCCAGACCATTCCGGGTGGCGTCAACTCACCGGTCCGCGCCTTCAATGGGGTCGGCGGCACGCCCCGCTTCATCGATCACGCCGATGGCGCCTATCTCTATGATGTGGATGGTCAGGCCTACGTGGATTACATCGGCTCCTGGGGCCCCATGCTGCTGGGTCACAACCACCCGGCCATCAAGGCCGCCGTCATCAAGGCCGTTGAGAAAGGGCTGAGCTACGGTGCGCCGACCGAGATCGAAGTGCTGATGGCCGAGAAAGTGCGCCAAATCGTCCCCTCCATGGAGCAGGTGCGAATGGTGAACTCCGGCACCGAAGCCACCATGAGCGCCATCCGGCTGGCCCGCGGCTACACCGGCCGCGACAAGATCGTCAAATTCGAGGGCTGCTACCACGGCCACGCCGACTCCCTGCTGGTCAAGGCAGGCTCCGGCGCCCTGACCCTGGGTCAGCCCAACAGCCCGGGCGTTCCGGCCGATTTCGCCAAGCACACCCTGACCTGCGTCTTCAACGATCTGGATTCGGTGCGTGAAGCCTTCACCCAGTACGGCGGCGAGATCGCCTGTATCATCGTCGAGCCGGTCGCAGGCAACATGAACTGCATCCCGCCGGTCCCCGGCTTCCTGGAAGGGCTGCGCGCCATCTGTGACGAGTTCGGCGCCCTGCTGATCCTGGACGAGGTGATGACCGGCTTCCGCGTCTCCCTGCGCGGTGCCCAGGGCCACTACAACATCGACCCGGATCTCACCACCCTCGGCAAGATCATCGGTGCCGGCATGCCGGTAGGTGCCTTCGGCGGCAAGAAGAAGGTGATGCAGCACATCGCCCCGACTGGCCCTGTCTATCAGGCGGGTACTCTCTCCGGCAACCCGGTAGCCATGGCGGCCGGTCTGACCATGCTGGATCTGCTGCTGGAGCCGGGTCTCTATGAGCAGCTGAGCGCCAAGACAGCGCGGGTTGCAGAAGGGCTGAAAGCGGCCGCAGCCAAACACGGTATCCCGCTCGCCATCAACTATGTGGGCGGCATGTTCGGCTTCTTCTTCACCGACGAGACTGAAATCACCCGCTACGAGCAGGTCACTCGCTGCGATATGGAACGCTTCAAGCGCTTCTATCACCTGATGCTGGAAGAGGGCGTCTACCTGGCACCGAGTGCCTATGAGGCGGGCTTCCTGTCGCTGGCTCACGGTGACAAGGAGATTGAACATACCTTGGCTGCCGCCGAGCGCAGCTTCGCCAAGCTGGCTGGCTAAATCGCCGCAGGTTGTCGCAGAAGGGCCCGTCACGGGCCCTTTTCTATTGCAGTGCCTTCATCACCACACAGATCTTCGATACGCCCATTTCTGGTGCATCCCCTCTTCGTCACTCACCAATTTGTCATCCTCTGGTGCAACTTGCCCCGCCATCCCTGTCATAAAGCAGGCCCACTATTTGCACATTCACCACAAGAGCCCACGTCACCGAGGTCCATATGGCAGAGATGAGCCCCATCGATGTGCTGCGGCGCTATCAGGAGTATCAGGAGGAGTTGACCCCGCTACTGCAGGGGCTGCTCAGCGCCCCCCTTGTCTCGCTCAAGGGGTATCCCTTTGTGGTCAGCATTGACCACTATCAGGGGCCGATGTGCATCCAGCCTGCGGCACCGGCCGCCCATAACCGGTTGCACCTTATCGTGCAGGGGCAAGGGCGGGAGATCACCGTCTGTCTGCATCAGCTGATTGGCTGGTTGATGGGAGACAGGGAGCGCCGCCGCGCCATGCCCTGGTTCAAGGCGGTCTATGTGGTGCTCAGCATGGCGCTGTTTTTGATCGTCGCCACCCTGATCTGGCACGGGCTGGAACAGCTCTACCAGCTATTGTGCGGCGAGCAGCAGAACCAGCTCGGCGCCTTTAGCGCCATCATCTTCCTGACGCTGGCACTGGCGGTGTTCGATCTGGGCAAGACCATTCTGGAAGAGGAAGTACTGCTGCATAAGGATATCTTCCGCCACAGCGCCATTCGCCGCACCATCACCCGCTTTATCGCCGCCATCCTGATCGCGGTCTCCATCGAGGGACTGTTGCTGCTGTTCAAAGGCTCGCTCGGCCAGAGCGAGCTGCTCTGGCCTGCGGTCGGAGTGATGGGGTGCGCGGTGGGTTTGCTGCTGGCGCTTGGCCTCTATGTCTTTCTGGGGGCCAAGGCCGAAGCGGCACTGGTACAGGCTAGCCTGCGCTCTCCACCGCCAGTTGCACAGGGGAGCGACGCGTCGCCCGCCAGGAGGCGTACATGGTCCAGGAGGTATAGATGACGATAAAGGCAACCAGCCACTTCAGCATCTCCATATCCATGGATTTGACCAGCATGGCTGCCAGCACCACACCGATGGGGCCGAAGATGGCCACTGCCAGCACAGCCTTGGCATCAAACGCCCCTTTGCGGATAAAGGTGCCTGCGGAGAAGACGCTAAGCACGGCGGTGGAGCCCATCATGATGGGAAACGCCGCCAGCGGGTTCATCCCCAGCAGATAAACCAGCGTCATGCAGGGGGCAAACAGGCCGATACCGACATTCATCAATACCCCGAAGATGAAATTGCCAAGCAGAGCGATCGCCAGCTTGTAGCCGCTGAGCCCCATCGCATCGCCGCCTACAGGGAAAAGCCCCAGCAGACCGGCAAAGATAAGCCCTGCAACGACCAGTAAGGAGATAGCCATCACCAACCGGATGGTCTGCCGATCAAACGAGGCCACATGACGAGCGCCCCAAGCTGCGCCCGCTGCGGCGGCCATCATCATGCTGATCAGCGTCAGCGGCTCCACTGCGACTGCGCCGACGAAGATCAGCGACTGAGTCACGGTCGGCAGCACACACTGCCCATTTAGGGTCCCCGGCAGCACCCGATCATCGATCAGCTTGAACTGCTTGTAGCAGGCGGTCTTTACCGCAAAGCTGCCCACCCCCAGGGTATCGAGAAAGTTGGCAACCCCACCGATCAACGCCACCGGCCAGAAGGGTGTCGCCTCAAAGGATCCACTCTGCTTCTTCCGCCAGCAGGCTTGCACCAGCATAAAGATGAATACGAGGCCTCCAGCTATAAAAACCAGCCGTAAAATATCAACTAACATAGGGGTTTCTCCTGCAACGGGCGGCGATTCTAAGGCAAGCAGCAGAAAAAATCTTGACCGGAATTAAGCAATACTCACGACACACCTCTGCGAGGCGAAATATTTATCAATGGACTCCGAACGACTCTGCTAATACTTGTTACTGAGGCCAACAGGCCGGGTCCTGAGCACGTTGTTATGGTCCTTTCGCGACGACCACTTGTGCCAAAGGACATAATAAAAAAGAGGGCCGGTAGTGATACCGACCCTCTTTCTGTATCTGGCCGGGGCGCTGGGCCCTCGACCATGACAACTGCTTATTGAATGCTCTTGCCGGCACGCACGTCCTTGATAAACCCCTTCAGGCTGGCCAGATCACGGGGGGCACCGCGCAGGATCTGATCACCGATGATGAAGGCCGGGGTACCGGAGATACCGAGCGCTTCAGCCAACGCACGGTTGGTACCGAGGTTCTGGTCAATGCTGCCATCTTTGATCTTGGCTTCCACCTTGCTCCAGTCAACACCGGCCGCCACTGCCAACTGCTTGACCTGTGCTTCATCAGCGAGCGGGCCCTGATGGGTATAGAGCTTCTCGTGGAACGCCTGGTACTTGTCAGGCTGACCCAGCTGGACCGCCAACGCAGCACGGGCTGCGAAGTAGGAGGACTCGCTCAGAATGGGGAACTGCTTGTAGATGTAACGGATGTCTTTGTCTTCCGCCATCAGCTGCTTGACCAGCGGATGGGCCCGCTTGCAGTAACCACAGTTGTAATCGAAAAACTCCACAATGGTCAGAGATGCCTTCGGATTCCCCATCTCGGGATCCTGATTGGCATAAAGCTGCTTGGAGTGAGCCTTAATCAGCGCCTTGTCACTCTCGGCCTGCTGGCTCTCCTGCTTGGCACGCAGGGCATTGGACATCTCGACCAGGATCTCGGGATTCTTGACCAGATAGTCGCGAACGATTTGCTCGACATCGCTTTTGGTCAGCTCGCTTGCATGTACCGGCGTCGCCAGCAGGGTCACGCCAGCCAGCGCGCAAAACAGGGCATTTTTAATAGTCATAACGTTATCTTGCAGAGGATATGATAGAGGCCACTATAGTGGTTGAGTCTGTTTTCAAGTCAAGTTATCTGGCCAAAAAAGCGCTTGAGACGCCCTGATTGCCACTTTTTCATGTCGTTTCGCGCAATTAACCAGCAATCGAACCGGACGGGGATTTACAAGCCGGATCAGCATGGTAATATTCGCCGCACTGCTGCGGAGGGGTGGCAGAGCGGCTGAATGCACCGGTCTTGAAAACCGGCGATGGGCGACCATCCGTGGGTTCAAATCCCACCTCCTCCGCCATTCATACCGAGCCCATGCAACCATGTTGCGTGGGCTTTTTGTTTGCCTGCAATTTGCCACTCGTCATAGATCTCAACACATTAGTCTTCTTCAACTCCTTTCTTGATCTTCTCACCTGCGGGCTCAACAGCTGCCACAAGATCACCTATCAACATCTAACCTCTGCGTTCCTGCGCGTATCCCTTCCCATTTCCTTATTACCCCAAACAACAAGGACCCAAAGCAGCAACCACTGCGCCTGCGTGTTAGCACAGCCAACACACTCTCTGGCATAACGTCAGTGGGCGACTAACAAAATCATGGACAAGCAGAGGGCTCAAAAAGAAAGACTTCAGCTAACACAGGACGCAGATGCCCAGGAAAGATCGCAAGCAAGAGATCCTAGCGTACAGGCGAGCATAGGATTCGTGGGTCATGACTACGCCAGAGCCGCCATACAGAGCGACAGCGGTTCAGTGAAGAAAGAGTACCAAGCAGAACATCAGGCTATTTGTAGAACCAGAAAACAGCGCCGAGTAACAATAAGAACAGAGGAAAGGAGATAGGACCGGTCAAAAATCAGGCTACCTTCTGAGTTTCAGGTAATAAAAAACCCCGCTCGATGAGCGGGGTTTCTTGTATTGGGTGCCTGGCAGTGTCCTACTCTCGCATGGCGAATGCCACACTACCATCGGCGCTACCGCGTTTCACTTCTGAGTTCGGCATGGGATCAGGTGGTTCCACGGCGCTATGGCCGCCAGGCAAATTCTTCATCTAGAAAGCTGACGTGAGTAGTGATGTTGCGCTTGGCTTGTCACTATCACTGAATTTGAGTAGTTCGTTCTATTTGCTACAAGCCTTAGAACACTTCTTGGGTGTTGTATGGTTAAGCCTCACGGGTAATTAGTACGGGTTAGCTCAATGCATCGCTGCACTTACACACCCCGCCTATCAACGT
>NZ_JBFOCT010000033.1:0-7276 GCF_040907925.1 Aeromonas sp. s12
TAGGGGAGCCCGCAGAATTCGGAAAAAATCGTACGCTAAGGTTTTCCGGGCATCCGTAAGGGCCGAAACTTCCCGTCTTCCAGTCTGCGGCTCTGCCGCCAGACGTAATCGCCGGTTAGGTTGATGTGCTCCCAGCCCAGCGGCGACAGGAATTGCAGCAGCTCGCCGTCCACCGGCTTGCCGGCCTCGACCAACCCCTGGGTGGCGCGTTCCAGGTACACCGTGTTCCACAGCACGATAGCCGCCGTCACCAGGTTGAGGCCGCTGGCCCGGTAGCGCTGCTGCTCGAAGCTCCGATCCCTGATTTCCCCAAGGCGGTTGAAGAACACCGCCCTGGCCAGCGAGTTGCGCGCCTCACCTTTGTTCAGGCCGGCATGCACGCGGCGGCGCAGTTCAACACTTTGCAGCCAGTCCAGGATGAACAGCGTGCGCTCGATCCGGCCCAGCTCGCGCAGGGCCACGGCCAGTCCGTTCTGGCGCGGGTAGCTGCCGAGCTTGCGCAGCATCAGCGAGGCGGTGACGGTGCCCTGCTTGATCGAGCTGGCCAGGCGCAGGATGTCGTCCCAGTGGGCACGCACGTGCTTGATGTTCAGGGTGCCGCCGATCAGCGGGCGCAACGTCGGGTAGGCTTGCACGCCCTGCGGCACGTACAGCTTGGTTTCGCCGAGGTCGCGGATGCGCGGCGCGAAGCGGAAGCCTAGCAGGTGCATCAGGGCAAAGACGTGATCGGTGAAGCCGGCCGTGTCGGTGTAGTGCTCCTCGATCCGCAGGTCGGACTCGTGGTACAGCAGGCCGTCGAGCACATAGGTGGAATCGCGGACGCCGACATTCACCACGCGGGTGCTGAACGGCGCGTACTGGTCGGAGATATGGGTATAGAACAGCCGTCCCGGCTCGCTACCGTACTTCGGGTTGACGTGCCCGGTGCTCTCGCCCCGGCCACCCGCGCGGAAGCGCTGGCCATCGGAGGATGAGGTCGTGCCGTCGCCCCAGTGGGCGGCAAAGGCGTGGCGATACTGGTGGTTGACCAGCTCGGCCAAGGCCGCCGAATAGGTTTCGTCGCGGATGTGCCAGGCTTGCAGCCAGGACAGCTTGGCGTAGGTCAGGCCGGGGCTCGACTCGGCCATCTTGGTCAGCCCGAGGTTGATCGCATCACCGAGGATTGCGGACAGCAGCAACGTCCTGTCTTTGGCCTCGGCCCCGTCCTTCAAGTGGGTGAAGTGGCGGCTGAAGCCCGTCCAGTCGTCCACGTCCATCAGCAGTTCGGTGATCTTGATGCGCGGCAGTAACTGGCTGGTTTGGTCGATCAGCGCCTGCGCCCGATCCGGCACCGCCGCATCCAGCGGGGTGATTTTCAGCCCTGACTCGGTGAGGATGGCATCGGGCAGCTCGTTGTCCTTGGCCAGGCGGGTGACGGTGGCCAACTGCTCGTCCAGCAGCTGCAAACGCTCTTCCAGGTACTGGTCGCTGTTCGGGTTGATCGCCAGGGGCAGGGCCTGCTCGCGCTTGAGTGCGGCGAACTTCTCGGCCGGCAGCAGGTAGTCGTCGAAGTCGCGGAACTGCCGCGAGCCCTTGACCCAGATGTCGCCGGAGCGCAGGGCGTTCTTCAGCTCGGACAGGGCGCAGATTTCGTAGAATTTCCGGTCGAGGCCTTCCGGGGTGATCACCAGCGGCTTCCAGCGCGGCTTGATGAAGGCCGTGGGTGCATCGGCCGGCACCTTGCGCAGGTTGTCGGCGTTCATCTCACGCAGGGTCTGCACGGCTGCCAGCACGCCTTGCGCGGCCGGCCCGTGCTGTTCCCCAACTTTTCGCTCGGCGAAGAGTATGAACATGCGCCGCCGGCGACGAATCGCCAAATCTCACCGTATCTCCCGAGCGGACGATTTCGCACCGGTCTGCCCGTCGAAGGGCTTGCGATCGAACGGGGCGACCTTTTCTATGCATGTCCGCGAGCCAGCGTCTTTTATGGCACGGCGCTCGACGCCGACCTTCGGACGCGCGGCGTAAGCACGCTTGTCATGGCCGGGATAAGCACCACCGGCGTTGTTCTTTCAAGCGTCGCCTGGGCTAGTGATGCGGACTACGACGTGCGTTTGGTCCAGGACTGCTGCTACGACCCGGATCGGGATGCCCACGAAGCTCTGTTGCGTTCCGGGTTCGGCGGACGTGTACAGGTCGTGTAATTTTCGGGCCTCGCATGATCGCGGCCATAGCCGCAGGTGGATTGGTGCGAGGCAGGGCCAGTCCAAGTCAGGGTGCGGTCATCGCGGCGCCTGCAACTCTCAAAAACCCATCGCCGTAGCGGAGGTCTTGTAATCGCATGTCATTACGCACGCCCGATTTATTGTTCACAGCGATAGCACCTGCCATTTGGGGCAGCACCTACATTGTCACCACCCAATACCTGCCGAACTTCTCACCGATGACGGTCGCGATGCTGCGGGCGTTGCCGGCGGGTTTATTGCTCGTGATGATCGTCCGACAGATTCCAACGGGAATCTGGTGGATGCGCATCTTCATCCTCGGCGCACTTAATATTTCGCTATTCTGGAGCTTGTTGTTTATTTCGGTCTACCGCCTGCCGGGCGGGGTCGCGGCGACGGTAGGCGCTGTGCAGCCGCTGATGGTCGTGTTCATCTCTGCCGCTCTGCTAGGTAGCCCGATACGATTGATGGCGGTCCTGGGGGCTATTTGCGGAACTGCGGGCGTGGCGCTGTTGGTGTTGACACCAAACGCAGCGCTAGATCCTGTCGGCGTCGCAGCGGGCCTGGCGGGGGCGGTTTCCATGGCGTTCGGAACCGTGCTGACCCGCAAGTGGCAACCTCCCGTGCCTCTGCTCACCTTTACCGCCTGGCAACTGGCGGCCGGAGGACTTCTGCTCGTTCCAGTAGCTTTAGTGTTTGATCCGCCAATCCCGATGCCTACAGGAACCAATGTTCTCGGCCTGGCGTGGCTCGGCCTGATCGGAGCGGGTTTAACCTACTTCCTTTGGTTCCGGGGGATCTCGCGACTCGAACCTACAGTTGTTTCCTTACTGGGCTTTCTCAGCCCGGGGACCGCCGTGTTGCTAGGATGGTTGTTCTTGGATCAGACGCTGAGTGCGCTTCAAATCATCGGCGTCCTGCTCGTGATCGGGAGTATCTGGCTGGGCCAACGTTCCAACCGCACTCCTAGGGCGCGTATAGCTTGCCGGAAGTCGCCTTGACCCGCATGGCATAGGCCTATCGTTTCCACGATCAGCGATCGGCTCGTTGCCCTGCGCCGCTCCAAAGCCCGCGACGCAGCGCCGGCAGGCAGAGCAAGTAGAGGGCAGCGCCTGCAATCCATGCCCACCCGTTCCACGTTGTTATAGAAGCCGCATAGATCGCCGTGAAGAGGAGGGGTCCGACGATCGAGGTCAGGCTGGTGAGCGCCGCCAGTGAGCCTTGCAGCTGCCCCTGACGTTCCTCATCCACCTGCCTGGACAACATTGCTTGCAGCGCCGGCATTCCGATGCCACCCGAAGCAAGCAGGACCATGATCGGGAACGCCATCCATCCCCGTGTCGCGAAGGCAAGCAGGATGTAGCCTGTGCCGTCGGCAATCATTCCGAGCATGAGTGCCCGCCTTTCGCCGAGCCGGGCGGCTACAGGGCCGGTGATCATTGCCTGGGCGAGTGAATGCAGAATGCCAAATGCGGCAAGCGAAATGCCGATCGTGGTCGCGTCCCAGTGAAAGCGATCCTCGCCGAAAATGACCCAAAGCGCGGCCGGCACCTGTCCGACAAGTTGCATGATGAAGAAGACCGCCATCAGGGCGGCGACGACGGTCATGCCCCGGGCCCACCGGAACGAAGCGAGCGGGTTGAGAGCCTCCCGGCGTAACGGCCGGCGTTCGCCTTTGTGCGACTCCGGCAAAAGGAAACAGCCCGTCAGGAAATTGAGGCCGTTCAAGGCTGCCGCGGCGAAGAACGGAGCGTGGGGGGAGAAACCGCCCATCAGCCCACCGAGCACAGGTCCCGCGACCATCCCGAACCCGAAACAGGCGCTCATGAAGCCGAAGTGCCGCGCGCGCTCATCGCCATCAGTGATATCGGCAATATAAGCGCCGGCTACCGCCCCAGTCGCCCCGGTGATGCCGGCCACGATCCGCCCGATATAGAGAACCCAAAGGAAAGGCGCCGTCGCCATGATGGCGTAGTCGACAGCAGCGCCGGCCAGCGAGACGAGCAAGACCGGCCGCCGCCCGAAACGATCCGACAGCGCGCCCAGCACAGGTGCGCAGGCAAATTGCATCAACGCATACAGCGCCAGCAGAATGCCATAGTGGGCGGTGACGTCGTTCGAGTGAACCAGATCGCGCAGGAGGCCCGGCAGCACCGGCATAATCAGGCCGATGCCGACAGCGTCGAGCGCGACAGTGCTCAGAATTACGATCAGGGGTCTGTTGGGTTTCACGTCTGGCCTCCGGACCAGCCTCCGCTGGTCCGATTGAACGCGCGGATTCTTTATCACTGATAAGTTGGTGGACATATTATGTTTATCAGTGATAAAGTGTCAAGCATGACAAAGTTGCAGCCGAATACAGTGATCCGTGCCGCCCTGGACCTGTTGAACGAGGTCGGCGTAGACGGTCTGACGACACGCAAACTGGCGGAACGGTTGGGGGTTCAGCAGCCGGCGCTTTACTGGCACTTCAGGAACAAGCGGGCGCTGCTCGACGCACTGGCCGAAGCCATGCTGGCGGAGAATCATACGCATTCGGTGCCGAGAGCCGACGACGACTGGCGCTCATTTCTGATCGGGAATGCCCGCAGCTTCAGGCAGGCGCTGCTCGCCTACCGCGATGGCGCGCGCATCCATGCCGGCACGCGACCGGGCGCACCGCAGATGGAAACGGCCGACGCGCAGCTTCGCTTCCTCTGCGAGGCGGGTTTTTCGGCCGGGGACGCCGTCAATGCGCTGATGACAATCAGCTACTTCACTGTTGGGGCCGTGCTTGAGGAGCAGGCCGGCGACAGCGATGCCGGCGAGCGCGGCGGCACCGTTGAACAGGCTCCGCTCTCGCCGCTGTTGCGGGCCGCGATAGACGCCTTCGACGAAGCCGGTCCGGACGCAGCGTTCGAGCAGGGACTCGCGGTGATTGTCGATGGATTGGCGAAAAGGAGGCTCGTTGTCAGGAACGTTGAAGGACCGAGAAAGGGTGACGATTGATCAGGACCGCTGCCGGAGCGCAACCCACTCACTACAGCAGAGCCATGTAGACAACATCCCCTCCCCCTTTCCACCGCGTCAGACGCCCGTAGCAGCCCGCTACGGGCTTTTTCATGCCCTGCCCTAGCGTCCAAGCCTCACGGCCGCGCTCGGCCTCTCTGGCGGCCTTCTGGCGCTCCTGCTGCGGCGTCCGCTCGTGGGCCGTGGCGCGGGTCCGCGCGCCGGCCTCGTGCGCCTGGCGCTCGCGGGCGAGGTCCAGGGCGGCCGTCTTCACGTTCTGCCTTGCGCAGATGAGATAGGGGAGCCCGCAGAATTCGGAAAAAATCGTACGCTAAGGTTTTCCGGGCATCCGTAAGGGCCGAAACTTCCCGTCTTCCAGTCTGCGGCTCTGCCGCCAGACGTAATCGCCGGTTAGGTTGATGTGCTCCCAGCCCAGCGGCGACAGGAATTGCAGCAGCTCGCCGTCCACCGGCTTGCCGGCCTCGACCAACCCCTGGGTGGCGCGTTCCAGGTACACCGTGTTCCACAGCACGATAGCCGCCGTCACCAGGTTGAGGCCGCTGGCCCGGTAGCGCTGCTGCTCGAAGCTCCGATCCCTGATTTCCCCAAGGCGGTTGAAGAACACCGCCCTGGCCAGCGAGTTGCGCGCCTCACCTTTGTTCAGGCCGGCATGCACGCGGCGGCGCAGTTCAACACTTTGCAGCCAGTCCAGGATGAACAGCGTGCGCTCGATCCGGCCCAGCTCGCGCAGGGCCACGGCCAGTCCGTTCTGGCGCGGGTAGCTGCCGAGCTTGCGCAGCATCAGCGAGGCGGTGACGGTGCCCTGCTTGATCGAGCTGGCCAGGCGCAGGATGTCGTCCCAGTGGGCACGCACGTGCTTGATGTTCAGGGTGCCGCCGATCAGCGGGCGCAACGTCGGGTAGGCTTGCACGCCCTGCGGCACGTACAGCTTGGTTTCGCCGAGGTCGCGGATGCGCGGCGCGAAGCGGAAGCCTAGCAGGTGCATCAGGGCAAAGACGTGATCGGTGAAGCCGGCCGTGTCGGTGTAGTGCTCCTCGATCCGCAGGTCGGACTCGTGGTACAGCAGGCCGTCGAGCACATAGGTGGAATCGCGGACGCCGACATTCACCACGCGGGTGCTGAACGGCGCGTACTGGTCGGAGATATGGGTATAGAACAGCCGTCCCGGCTCGCTACCGTACTTCGGGTTGACGTGCCCGGTGCTCTCGCCCCGGCCACCCGCGCGGAAGCGCTGGCCATCGGAGGATGAGGTCGTGCCGTCGCCCCAGTGGGCGGCAAAGGCGTGGCGATACTGGTGGTTGACCAGCTCGGCCAAGGCCGCCGAATAGGTTTCGTCGCGGATGTGCCAGGCTTGCAGCCAGGACAGCTTGGCGTAGGTCAGGCCGGGGCTCGACTCGGCCATCTTGGTCAGCCCGAGGTTGATCGCATCACCGAGGATTGCGGACAGCAGCAACGTCCTGTCTTTGGCCTCGGCCCCGTCCTTCAAGTGGGTGAAGTGGCGGCTGAAGCCCGTCCAGTCGTCCACGTCCATCAGCAGTTCGGTGATCTTGATGCGCGGCAGTAACTGGCTGGTTTGGTCGATCAGCGCCTGCGCCCGATCCGGCACCGCCGCATCCAGCGGGGTGATTTTCAGCCCTGACTCGGTGAGGATGGCATCGGGCAGCTCGTTGTCCTTGGCCAGGCGGGTGACGGTGGCCAACTGCTCGTCCAGCAGCTGCAAACGCTCTTCCAGGTACTGGTCGCTGTTCGGGTTGATCGCCAGGGGCAGGGCCTGCTCGCGCTTGAGTGCGGCGAACTTCTCGGCCGGCAGCAGGTAGTCGTCGAAGTCGCGGAACTGCCGCGAGCCCTTGACCCAGATGTCGCCGGAGCGCAGGGCGTTCTTCAGCTCGGACAGGGCGCAGATTTCGTAGAATTTCCGGTCGAGGCCTTCCGGGGTGATCACCAGCGGCTTCCAGCGCGGCTTGATGAAGGCCGTGGGTGCATCGGCCGGCACCTTGCGCAGGTTGTCGGCGTTCATCTCACGCAGGGTCTGCACGGCTGCCAGCACGCCTTGCGCGGCCGGC